>DASUPX010000506.1:0-5638 GCA_036280905.1 Rubrobacter sp.
CGATGAGTCGACGAATACGGTCTCCTCAGCCCCAAGCAACGCCGTCGCCGCCCGCGCGAGCCGCTCCTTGGCCCCGACCGCCTCGCCGAGACGCTGCTGGAAAGAGTCCTCGTGCTGCGCAAGGCCGGGCAACACCGCCCCGCCGTGCGTCCGCTTCGCCTTTCCCTGGCCTTCGAGCGCCGCAAGGTCACGCCTCGCGGTGGCCGCGGAGATGCCGAGCTCCCTCTCCAGCCCGGTTACCGTCACGCTCCCCGCCTCCCGCAAGCGCATCACTATCCGCCGCCGCCGCTGCTCCGGTAGGTTTGCTCGTTCTCCCGACATATTATGATCGTTTGAGCGGTTTTTGACTCGAATCGCTCAATTACCTCCTTCACCCGCGCAAACTGTAACGGAGGCTGCATTTCGGCGCAAGGTCTGAGTTCGGGCGCAGGGAGCGGTCCCTTCCGGGAAGTGATGTTCTAAGCGCCTCGTAGCGACGTTCGTCCACCAGGAGACCCGGAGGTTGGCTACGCGGTCCAGAGAAGTCGTCGGTCGGGGGCGCACCTACCTCTCAGATCACGACCGCAAGGGCAAGCTACTCTTCGGGGCGCGCTTCCCCGGCGAGGTCGCGTCCTATCGCGCCCTGCGCTTTCCCTGGCGGGGTTATCCGAACGACCGGCCGGCCGTCACAGCAGAACACGGCCTAGAAAATCGAGATCCTCGGGATCGCCCCCCGAAAAGGCTTCGGGTTGCAAGGCCGAGGGCGCTGACGTCTGGTATTGCCCGGCCTTTACCCTCGCTAGCCGGGGTCGGGTCCTTCCCCCTCCACCACCTCGCGATGGAGCTCCCTGATCACGCGCCGCACCCGTCCGAGCTCCCCGAGCCCCTTCTCGGTGGCGGCGTAGTACTTCCTGACCCGGCCATCCTCGACGCGGTCCTCCCGCTCGAGCAGCCCCTCCTCCTCCATCTTGTGCAGCGCTGGGTAGAGGGTGCCGTAGCTCAGGTCGTAGCCGTGTCGCCCGAGCTCGGCGAGCATCCATGATCCGTAGACGGGCGCCCGTGAGGCGTGGTGAAGTATGTGGGCCCGCATCGCCCCGAGCTCGAGTTCCCTGGACACCCAAGACCGCTCCATGACGCCCCGCAGTCTACACGCCCCCGCCTCGCAGCGGCGAATCGAACCGAAATCGTCGAAATCGGATGTGGATATCGGAACGTGATACGGAGGTAGGTCTATAGTAGGCTAACGTGGCGCGGCGGCAAGTGGCGCGCCGCCGAACGCCTGGAGAAATAGGCTTCGCCAGGACATGCTTCGACCCGAAGAGAGCCGGAGGCACTGGGATGAACGTGGTGCTCGTGATAATAGACTCCTTGAGGCGCGACCACGTCGGTGCCTACGGCAACGGCTGGATCGAGACACCAAACCTCGACGCCCTTGCCAGACAGAGCCTCGTCTTCGACCGTGCCTACCCCGAGGCGATCCCTTCCATACCCGCCAGGCGGGGAATCCATACGGGGATGAGGAGCTTCCCTTTCAGGGGTTGGGAGCTCGGGAACGTAACCGAAGATGACGTGGCGCTATGGGGCTGGGAGCCGATACCGGAGGAGCAGACGACCCTATCCGAGGTCCTGCTCGAGAAGGGCTACCAGACCATGTTCGTCACGGACACCCTCCACCAGTTCAGGGCCTCCTACAACTTTCACCGGGGTTACAGGGTCTTCGATTGGGTCCGTGGGCAGGAGAGGGACCTCTACGTGCCCCGCTCCCCGTCCACGGACAAGAGGATAGAGGAGACGCTCATAGGCGGGCCAAACGCCGCGCACGCCGAGGAGATCATGCTCCAGTACTTCGCCAACACCCAGCACCGAAAGAGCGAGGAAGACTGGTTCGCCCCGACGGTCTTCCGCAAGGGCACCCAGCTTCTGGAGGCGGCCGCGAACCTTCCCGACGGTCAGCCCTTCTTCCTTGTCGTCGATGCCTACGACCCGCACGAGCCGTGGGACCCCCCGAAAAAGTACGTGGAGATGTACTCGGGCGGCTACGATGGCCTCGAGCCCTACCTGCCGAGCAGCGGCCCCTCCGACTGGATGACGAAGGGGCAGCTGGATAGGATGCACGCCCTCTACTCGGGCGAGGTAACGATGATGGACGCCTGGCTCGGACGCTTTCTGGACAAGATGGACGAGACGGGGCTCGCTGAGGACACGCTCTTGGTCCTGCTCTCCGACCACGGGCACGCCTTCGGGGAGCACGGTTACGCCGGCAAGGTGGTAAACGCCCTCTACCCCGAGCTGACGGACATCGTCTTCATGATGCGACACCCCGGGGGCAAGAAGGAGGGCGAGAGGAGCGACTACTTCGCGTCCACTCACGACGTCGCCCCCACCATACTCGGCCATCTTGGGGTCGAACCGCCCGAGCCGATGCAGGGCGCGGACCTCTCGGTCTTTTTCGACGGGGGCGAGCCCGAACAGGAGCGCTCCCACTTCACCCTGGGCTACCACGACCATGCTTTCGCCCGCGATGACGACTATGCCATGTTCGCCAGGAACGACGGGGCCGAAGCCCATCTCTTCGAACTCCAGGACGACCCCGGCATGAACAAGAACATCGCCGACGCCAACCGGGACGTGGTAAAGAGGATGTGGAACGACTACGTTATCAAGGACGCCGGTGGGCCGATGCCCTCCTAGGGGTCGAGGACGGACCGCGTCGGCGTTACGTGCGGGCCCAGCGAGTAAGAAGGACGCCGGGGGAGATCAGCCCCACGGTGCGCGACACGACACAAGGACGAGATGAAGCCAGAGAACAAACTGACGCGCAAGCAATTCCTCAGGGCCGCGGGTGCCGGGGCCGTCCTGCTTGGCGCGGGCGCCGGGTGCGGCAAGGTCGCGGGGGTTCCCCTGGAGATGCCAGACGAGTACCTCCCTGAGGGCGGGTCCAGGATGAACGTGGTGCTCGTGATAATAGACTCCTTGAGGCGCGACCACGTCGGTGCCTACGGCAACGGCTGGATCGAGACACCAAACCTCGACGCCCTTGCCAGACAGAGCCTCGTCTTCGACCGTGCCTATCCCGAATCGATACCCACCATAAACGCCCGTCGTGCCATACACACCGGAACAAGGAGCTGGCCGTTCAGGGACTGGGTTGTGCCCAGGGGCGAGGACATAAGGCTCCAGGGCTGGCAGCCTATCCCGGAGGGCCAGACCACGCTCGCCCAGGTTCTGAAAGAGCACGGTTACCGCTCCATGCTGGTCACGGACACCATGCACCAGTTCAAGCCCTCTTACAACATGCACGAGGGCTTCGACGCCTTCGACTTTATCCGCGGCACGACCACCGACAACTACCAGCCCAACTGGACCTACCCCACCGAGAAGGTCGAACAGGCCCTCCTGAAGGGTAACGTGGAGGCGATGAAGGCCCAGATGCAGCAGTACTGGGCGAACATGGCCGGGACCAACCTGGGCCCGCGCGGGGGTGAGGAAGACTACATGGCCCCGAAGGTTTTCTCCCGGGCCTCCGAGTACCTGCGCCTGGCGAGCGCCGGCGGGCCCTTCTTCATGGTGGTGGACTCCTACGATCCGCACGAGCCGTGGGACACGCCCGAAGAGTACGTCAAGATGTACGACGATGGGCCCTACGGCGGAAAGGAGCCCTTCTCGGTCATCTACGGCCCGAGCGACTACCTCACCGAGAGGGAGCTCGCACGCATGAAGGCGCGTTACGCGGGCGAGGTGACCATGGTGGACCGCTGGCTGGGCCGCTTCCTCGACACCATGGGCGAGCTCGGCCTCTTCGAGAACACCCTGCTGATCCTGCTCTCCGACCACGGCGTGGCCTTCGGGGAGCACGGCTACACGGGCAAGCCCGACTACGTCCTGTGGCCGGAGGTAACGGACGTGCCCTTCTTCGTTCGCCACCCGAGCGGGAAGGGAGCCGGCGAGAGGAGCGACTACCACGCCTCCACCCACGACGTCGCCCCGACGATCCTGGGCTCGCTTGGCGTAGAGACTCCCGCCCAGATGACCGGCCAGGACCTCTCCGCCCTTTTCGGCGGGGGAACGCCAGAACAGAAGCGCGAGCACTTTACGCTCGGTTACAACGACCACGCCTGGGCCC
Source organism: Rubrobacter sp. (assembly GCA_036280905.1). Lineage (GTDB taxonomy): Bacteria > Actinomycetota > Rubrobacteria > Rubrobacterales > Rubrobacteraceae > Rubrobacter_D. Next base: position 4,103 of record DASUPX010000506.1, read on the forward strand.
GCGATGAGAGGTACGTCATGTTCGCCCGTAACGATGGCTCGGAGGCGCAGCTCTTCGACATCGAGGAGGATCCGGAGATGCTGCGGAACATCGCCGGGGAGCGCCAGGATCTCCTCGACGGGATGTGGAACGATTACGTGCTCGCCGACGCCGGCGGCCCCCTCCCGACGTACTGACCCGTGAAAGCCCGTAACAGAACGTCGCCCCCCTCAAAGAAGGCGTCGCGCGCCGCTCTGTTGCTAGCCTCCGTGCTGTCGCTGCTGCTCGTCGGCTGCGGGGTGGCGGCCGAAACGGAGATGCAGGGGGGCACGGATGCCGGAGAGGATCGTGGGGCCCCAAACATTATAGTGATCCCGACCGACGACCTGGCCACCTGGGATCTCGACGCGTCGGCGCTCGAGAAGATGCCCAACATCAGGGAGGAGCTGATAGAGAAGGGCACGTCCTTCGAGAATGCTTTCGTTACCAATTCGGTGTGCTGCCCCTCCCGGGCGACCTTCCTACGCGGGCAGTACGCCCACAACCACCAGGTCCTCTCGAACGGGCCTCCTCTGGGTGGGGCCGAGAGGTTCCGCCTCTCGGGCGGGGACAGCTCCACGGCGGCGACCTGGCTCGGGGAGGCAGGTTACAAGACGGCCTTCTTCGGCAAGTATTTGAACGCCTACGGGGGGACCTACGTCCCGCCCGGCTGGGACGAGTGGCACGCTGTCTCCGGCAACTTTCTCTCCAACAGCCTCAACGAAAACGGCTTCGTCAGAGACTACGACCCCGACCGCTACCACCTCGACGACGTGCTCTCGGAGAAGGCCTCCGACTACGTCAAGCGCACGGCAGGAGCAGAACCGCCCTTCTATACGACGGACAGGCCCTTCTTCATGTGGCTTGGCCCAAAAGCTCCCCACCAGCCCGCGTCCTCCGCTCCCCGCCACGCGGAGGAGTTCGAGGGCGTAAAGCTCCCCAAAACCCCCTCCTTCAACGAGAAAGACGTGTCGGACAAGCCCGACTGGATCCGCGACAATCCCAGGCTTGGCACCGATCAGGTCGCCTACATGGAGGAGCTCCGTCGCAAGCGCCTGCGGTCCATGCTGGCCGTGGACGACATGGTCGGCGACCTCTTCGAAGCCTTGCGCGAGGCGGGTGAGCTGGAGAACACCTACATCTTCTTTACCTCCGACAACGGCTTCCACCTTGGCCAGCACCGTCTCGGCGCCGGCAAGTGGACGGCATACGAGGAGGACATCAGGGTGCCCCTGATCGTTCGCGGCCCAGGGGTGCCAGAGGGAAGAACCCTCGACCACATGGTCCTAAACAACGACCTCGCCCCGACCTTCGCCGACCTCGCCGGGGCCGAGGCGCCGGGCTTCGTGGACGGACGCTCGCTCGTGCCGCTCCTGGACGTAAGCCCCACCCCGGAGGAGGGCTGGCGCCAGAGGTTCCTTATCGAGGCCGTCGCAGAGAGGGGCACCACCCAGATATCCTCATTCTTGAACGAGAGCGAGGTGCGGCCGTTGGTCACGGGCGACCCGCTGCCAAACA
>DASUPX010000507.1:0-10246 GCA_036280905.1 Rubrobacter sp.
GTGGGTGCCGTGATCGCCCTGGATGGCAAGGTCGTGGGGGAGGGTTGGCATCGCAGGACCGGTGAACCCCATGCCGAGGTAGCGGCCCTTGCGGAGGCCGGGGTGTCGGCGCACGGGGCCACCATGTACGTAACGCTGGAACCATGCAATCATTTCGGCAGGACGCCGCCCTGTGTGGAGAGCATCCTTCGGGCTGGCATCTCGCGTGTCGTGGTCGGACATCTTGACCCCAACCCCAGGATGCGGGGCCGCAGCGTCGCGTTGTTGCGTGAGGCCGGCGTCGAGGTCGAGGTGCTGGATGATCTCGCCTTCGACCGCCAGAACGAACAGTTTTTCCACCACATGAGCACGGGCCGTCCTTTCGTCCACCTCAAGCTCGCCGCCACCCTGGACGGCAGGATCGCCGCCGCCGGAGGGGACAGCAAGTGGGTGACGGGTGAGTTGGCCAGGCAACGGGCCCACGAGCTCAGGGCCGAGGCCGGGGCGGTGCTGGTCGGCGCCAACACGGCACGTACAGACGACCCGATGCTGACGGCCCGTGACCTTCCAGCGCCGCCACCCAGCATCACGCGCGTGGTCCTTGACCCCAGCCTCACTATTAGCCCGGGGAGCAGGCTCGCGAACACGGCGGACGTGGCTCCCGTGGTGGTCTTCGCTGCGGAGACGGCGCTCGACGGTCCTCAGAAGCGATTGGAGGACCGCGGCGTCGAGGTGGTGGCCGCGCCGGACGATGAGGGGAACCTGGACCTGGGCCGCGTGCTCGAGAATCTCGGAGGGCGGGGGATCAAAGGTCTCCTGGTCGAGGGTGGCGGGGAGACGGCGACGCGATTCGTGAGGAAAGGGCTCGCGGACAAGATGACCCTGTTCTACGCACCCAGGCTCCTCGGCTCAGAGGGCGTGCCCATGATCGGGGCTCTCCGTGCCACGAAGGTTGCCGAGTCGCTCCGGTTTTCGGTGTCTGATGTAGAGAAGATCGGGGACGATGTGGCCGTAACGCTGTATCCGGACCTCGCCGGAGAGGAGGACCGTGTTCACCGGGCTTGTTGAGGAAGTTGGTGTCATCTCGTCGTTAGAGGAGGGCGAGATGCTGCGCGTGGTCATCTCTGCCGACCGGGTTACGGGGGATACGCGGGCTGGCGATAGCATCTCGGTGAACGGGGCATGCCTGACCGTTGGCGAGTCCGATGGAGAGATGCTCGCGTTCTTCGCCATGCCTGAGACCCTGAGGCGCACCGCGCTCCGCACTCTAGTCGTAGGGAGCCCCGTCAACCTCGAGCGGGCCATGGCCGCCGGCAGCAGGTTCGGGGGGCACATCGTCCAGGGTCACGTGGACGGCGTGGGAGAGGTGCTCGGCGTGCGGCCCGAGGGTGAGGCGGAGATCTGGGAGTTCGGGGCACCGGATTCGGTGCTCAGGTACTGTCTCGAGAAGGGGAGCATCTGTGTTGACGGAATCAGCCTGACCATAGTCTCGGTCGGGAAAGATTCGTTCACCGTTTCGATCCTGCCCCAGACCCGGGCTAACACGAACCTGGGAGCTCTGGGTGAGGGTAGCAGGGTAAACCTGGAGGCCGACGTAGTAGGCAAGTACGTAGAGCGGCTGTTGGAGCCGCGGATGACAGAGTCGTTTTCGAGAGGAGCGTAGAACATGCCGTTCAGTCCGATAGAGGAGATCCTGGAAGACATCAAGCAGGGCAAGATGGTTATCGTCTGCGATGACGAGGACCGGGAGAACGAGGGCGATCTGACCATGGCCGCCGAGCTGGTCACGGCCAACGATATTAACTTCATGGCCGCCCACGGCCGGGGTCTGATCTGCCTTCCGATGGCCGGCGAGATCGTGGACCGTCTCGATATCCCCGAGATGGTTACTCACAATGCCTCGCGCATGGGAACCGCGTTCACTGCGTCGATAGAGGCCAGAGAGGGCATTACGACAGGCATCTCCGCAGCCGACCGGGCGCATACCTGCCGCGTCGCCGTGGACGACGCCACAGGGCCAGAGGACCTTGCGATGCCGGGCCACGTTTTCCCGCTCAGGGCCAAGCCCGGCGGCGTGTTGCAGCGGGCGGGGCAGACGGAGGCGGCCGTCGACCTGGCCAGGCTTGCCGGCATGACTCCGGCCGGCGTCATCTGCGAGATCATGAAAGAGGACGGCACGATGGCCAGGGTTCCCGACCTGGAGAAGTTCTCGGCCGAGCATGATGTCAAGCTCGTAACCGTGGCCCAGATCATCGAGTACCGCCACGCCTACGAGACGCAGGTCAGCTGCGCCGTCGAGACGAAGCTGCCAACGCCGTTCGGCGAGTTCCGCCTTCGCGCCTACGAGAACGAGATCGATGAGCTCACCCACGTCGCCCTGGTGATGGGCGAGCCTGAGGGCAAGGACGATGTCCTGGTCAGGGTTCACTCGGCATGTCTCACGGGCGACGCCCTGCACTCCCTCCGATGCGACTGCGGCGAGCAACTCGAGTCAGCCATGAGGATCATCGCCGAGGAGGGCGAGGGCGTGATCGCCTACATGCAGCAGGAGGGCCGTGGTATAGGGCTACTCAACAAGATGAAGGCCTACCACCTGCAGGACGAGGGCATGGACACCGTTGAGGCCAACCAGAAGCTTGGCCTGGCCCCCGACTTGAGAGACTATGGCGTAGGTGCCCAGATACTGAAGGATCTCGACCTGCGGCGCATTCGCCTCCTGACCAACAACCTGACCAAGGTCGTCGGCCTCAGGGGCTTCGGGCTGGAGATAACCGATCGCGTCCCACTCGAGATCGAGCCCAACGGCTACAACGAACGCTACCTGAAGACCAAGCGCGAGAAGCTGAACCACGTTTTCGAGAAGTTCTAGGGTGCAAAGTCGGTTCACGAACCGCCCAGGCAAATACAGGGGCGGTTTGTGAACCGCCAGAGGCAGGAGGCCCGCGTGGAGGGAGTCAATTACATCGAAGGCCATCTCACCGCCGGGGGGAAATCCTTCGGCATCGTGGCCTCGCGCTTCAACGACTTCATCGTGAAGGCGCTATTGGATGGCGCGCTTGATGCGATCAGACGCCACGGCGGCGACACCGGGGCTATCGATGTAGCCTGGGTACCTGGCTCCTACGAGATACCCATCGCCGCCAGGGAGATGGCCCTATCGGGCCGCTACGACGCCGTTATCTGTCTTGGTGCCGTGATCCGGGGTGCCACGGCCCACTTCGACTACGTGGCCGGCGGAGCCGCCAACGGCATCGCCTCTATAGCGCTCGAGACGGGAACGCCCATAATCTTCGGCGTAATCACCACCGAAACGATAGAACAGGCCATAGAACGCGCCGGCACCAAAGCGGGCAACAAAGGCTCCGAAGCTGCCGTCTCCGCCATAGAGATGGCCAACCTGATGCCGCAGGTGCGCAAAGGTCCTTGACCTTTGCGCGCACGCTCCGGCTAGCGCCTCCGCTTGTTCAGCACGGCACTTCGCGCCTCGTCAGCACGCCGGCTCCGCTACGCTCTGCTGACAAGCTGCCGCAGGCAGCGTGCGGCGAGCGTTAAGCGCTCGCCAGCGCCTTCTGTACCTTGAAGGCCTTCAGGCAGGAGGTGCAGACCCATTCGCGGCGGGTGGATGGGCCCTCCTGGATGCGGACTTTCTGCAGGTTCGGATTTCTGCGGCGGCGCGTCGCCCTCAGGGAGTGGCTGCGTGCGTTGCCGAAGTCGGGCCTCTTCCCGCAGGAGTAACAGACTTTAGCCACGATACTTCTCCTGTGCTAGGATACCGGTCGAATTTGGGGACTCCGGAAAACGCGATACGCAAGCCGCCTCCGGACGTCGGGCGAAGATTGTACCAGATTGCCGACGTTAGCCTAGAGCGGAGTATGAGCCGCCCGCGGGCCGGTGTGTCGGGAGCCTGATGAGAGGAGCGATGGAAGGTCTTTTGCGATGTCGGTAGAGGTGTCCCTGCTGGTCGCCGCGGCCCACGCGGCCGTCAAGGCACAGGTGGCCAGGATCAACGACCTGAACGTCTACCCGGTCCCTGACGGCGATACTGGTACCAACATGCTGCTGACGTTGGAATCGGCGCTCGAGGAGACTCGGGGTGAGGCTTACGCCAGTTCGGAAGAGGCCAGCAAAGCCGTGGCCCGGGCCGCCCTGATGGGGGCGAGGGGCAACTCTGGCGTGATCCTCTCCCAGATGATACGGGGCGCCGCAGAAGCCCTGACGGACCGCTCCTCCCTTGATGCGGAGACCTTCGCAGCCGGGCTGGAGGGGGCGCGTGGGCGGGCCTACTCCTCCGTACGGGAACCAGTCGAAGGCACGATGCTGACCGTAATAAAGGACGCCGCCGTGGCGGCGCGAGAGGTGATCGACGGTGGAGAGGACGACCTGCCCACCACGGTCGAGGCAGCGCGAAGGGCAGCCCACGCGTCGGTGCGTCGAACCCCCGAGTTGCTGCCGGTGCTGCGCGAGGCCGGGGTGGTCGACGCGGGTGGGTTGGGCGTGGCCGTGGTACTTGACGGTGTTTACGCTTGCGTCACGGGTGAGGAGATAGAGGTTCCCGAGGAAGTGGACGAAAACGATACCCCGGACCTCGATGCGATCCACGCTCAGGAGGAGGCGTGGGGGTATTGCACGGAGTTTCTGGTCGACGGCTTCAGCGGCGATGCCGAGGAGTTCGGCGAGTACATCTATGCCTCAGGTAGGAGCGTCTTCGTGGTAGCCGACGACGACGTGGTGAAGGTTCATCTGCACACCCAGGACCCGGGAGAAGCACTTACCTACGCCGGTCGTTTCGGACGCCTCGCCGGCGTCAAGGTGGACGACATGGAGGCCCAGGTCCGCTCTCGTGAAAAGGAAATCCCTCGAAGACCCCCCGCCAACCTCGGGGTGGTCGCGGCCAGCCGTGGAGAGGGTAATCGAAGGCTCTTCGAGCAGATGGGGGCTGTGGTGATCGAGGGCGGACAGGGCGAGAACCCGAGCGCCGCCGACCTCGCCCGGGCCGTCGAGGAGACGGGAGCGCCGGTGGTCGTCTTGCTGCCGAACAACAAGAACATCGTGCCGACCGCCGAGCAGGTAGGCGAGCTGGTCGGGGTTGGGACGCATGTCGTGCCGACCACGAGCATCGCAGCCGGCCTGGCCGTTATGGTCGGGTACGATGCCGAGGGCGAGCCGGATGGCGTGGTTGAGGAGATGCTGGAGATCTACAGCTCGCTCCGCGCTGCGGAGGTCACGATCTCCGTGCGAGACGCCCGCATCGGAGATCGCGAGGTCCCGGAGGGAGCGTTCATAGGGTTCCTGGCAGGCGAGCTCATAGCCGTGGAGGAGACCCTGGCGGGGGCCGTAATCGCGCTGGCTGACAAAATCGTCGGCGAGGGCGCCGACTTCCTCACGCTCCTGAAGGGTGAGGATCTCTCCGAGGATGACCTCGAGGCCATGCTGCAGGCGATCCACGAGCTGGATGAAGACCTCGAGGTAGAGGTCAGGGACGGTGGACAGCCGCTGTATCCGGTTCAGATGGTGGCGGAATGACAACGGCGGTCGTAACGGATTCCACCACGAGCCTGGCCCCGGGTGTTCTGGAGCGTCCCGACGTAAGGATGGTTCCGCTTACCTTCAACTTTGGCTCGGACGAGACCTATACGGACAAGTTGGACATGTCCAACGCGGAGTTCTACGAGAGGCTGCGCAGCTCTGACGAGTTCCCGACCACGGCCCAGCCTTCGCCCGGAGCCTTCGTGCAGACCTACGAGGCGCTCTCCGACTACGATGACATCCTGGTCCTGACGGTCTCGTCCGGGTTCAGCGGCACGTATAACTCGGCCGTGCAGGCGGCTGAGATGGTCGACCGGCCGGTTCATGTACTCGACTCGAGGAGCGCCGAGATGGGGTCTGGTTTGATCCTCCTTGAGGCACTCCGTTGCATCGACGAAGGGGGGGACTTCGACGAGGTCAGGAGCGTCACGGAGAGGGCGATCGAGCAGGCTGACGTTCTCTTCGCAGTCGGCACGCTGGAGTACCTGGCCAGGAGCGGGCGAATCGGGAGGGCGCAGCGCCTGGTCGGGACGGCGCTCGACATCAGGCCCGTCCTCCGGGTCGTCGGCGGAGAGGTGACGCCGTTCAAGCGAACCCGCGGGCGCAGACGGCAGATGGCCGCCATAGTGGAGCAGGTCAGGCCGGCTGTTGCGGCCGGACGACAGCTCTACTTCGGGCACATCGCCGCGCCGGAACTCGTCTCAGAGCTAGCCGAGACCCTCGGTGTGGAGGAGAAGCTCGTCGCCGAGATCGGTGGTGTCGTCGGGTCTCACGTCGGCCTGGGAGCCTATGGCGTGGCCCACCTCTAGCACCGGCGACGTGCCGGGGATAGAGCTCCCCGACCGTACGACCCTTACGGACCTGCGCAAGCGGCCGGTTACCGAGCTCACCGGCGTCGGACCTCGCATAGAATCCGCGCTCGGCGACCTCGGCATAGCCTCAATGGCCGACATGGTCTCGCACTACCCATCCAGGCACGAAGACCTCTCCAACGTGAAGCGGATCTCCGACCTGCGCGTGGGAGAGCGGGCCACCATCTTCGGAACGGTAGTCTCCACGCGTCCCGTGGGCAGGCCGGTCAGGGGACGGGCCCCGGGGTTCTCGGCCCAGCTCTACGACGGCACCGGATACATTCCCGTGACAGTCTGGGGAAGGAGCTGGCTGTTGAACCAGCTGCACGCCGAGGCTCGGGTGGTGGTCTCGGGCGAGGTCCAGAGCCGATACGGTATCCAGCTGGCCGCCAAGAGCATCGAGGTGATAGACGACAGGTCCGGTGAGGAGGGACCGCACGCCGGGCGGTTCGTTCCCGTCTACCCGGTCAACAAGAACATTCAGACCCGCAGGATGAGGACCCTGATCCACCGCGCCCTCGACGCGGCTGGCCGCATCCTCGACCCGCTGCCGGCCGATGTGGTGGCCCGTCATGGCCTGCCCGAACTGCACGACGCAATACACGAGGTCCACTTCCCGACGGAGCGGGCGCGCCTGCGGGCGGCCATGCGCAGGCTCATCTTCCACGAGCTCTTCCTGATACAGGCTGGCCTCGCGGCCCGAAAGGCGCGAATGGAGAGGACGGAGACGGGCGACAGACACCGCGGCGACGGCAGCCTGCTCAACCCGTTCCTGAAGGGGCTGTCTTTTGGCCTGACAGGCGCCCAGGAGCGGGTCGTGTCCGAAGTCCTGGCCGACATGCGCAAGGAGAAGCCGATGCGACGCCTGCTCCAGGGCGACGTGGGCAGCGGCAAGACAGTGGTCGCCGTTGCGGCTCTCCTCACGGCCGTGGAGGCGGGCGGGCAGGGAGCCATCATGGCTCCGACCGAGGTGCTGGCAGAGCAGCACTTCCTGTCCATGTCCTCAGCCCTCGCCGATCTGCCGGTCGAGGTAGTCTTGCTGACGGGCTCCCAGGGGGCAGCGGAGCGGCGGACAGCGCTGGAGCGGATCGCCCTGGGCGAGGCGCACGTGGTCGTCGGCACACACGCCCTAATACAGAAGGGCGTGGACTTCCAGAACCTTTCGCTCGTGGTGGTTGACGAGCAGCACCGGTTCGGGGTCGGCCAGCGTACGGTCTTCCGGGAGAAGGGAACGACGCCGGACACGCTGGTCATGACCGCGACTCCCATACCGAGAACGCTCTCCCTGACGCTCTACGGAGACCTGGAGGTCTCCCTGATAGACGAGCTTCCGCCGGGAAGAAAGCCGGTCGAGACGACCATCATAGACCCAGCCGAGCGCCTGGGAGCCTACCAGGAGGTCAGGAGCGAGCTGGAAGATGGCCGGCAAGCCTATGTGATCTGCCCCCTGGTCGAGGAGTCCGAGGCGCTGGAGGACGTAAGGGCCGCCGAAGAGTTGAAGGGCGAGCTTGCCGAGGACATCTTCCCCGAGAGGCAGGTGGGTCTTCTGCACGGCAGGATGAAGGCGCAGGACAAGCGCGAGGTCATGGCGCGGTTTCGGGCCGGGGAGATCGAGGTGCTGGTGGCGACCGTCGTGGTCGAGGTCGGCGTGGACGTGCCAAACGCTAGCGCGATCGTGATCGAGGGCGCCGAGCGATTCGGCCTCTCCCAGCTCCACCAGCTGAGGGGCCGGGTCTGTAGGGGGCTGCATCCCCCAAAATGCTTCCTCGTTGGTGCCCCGAAGACCGACGACTCCGAGCGGCGCCTCGAAGCCCTCGCCGAGCACCAGGACGGGTTCAAGCTCTCGGAGGTGGACCTGGCCATCCGCGGCGAGGGAACGCTGTTCGGTAGCCGCCAGAGCGGCATGCCAGACTTGAAGGTGGCCAAGCTGCTGCGCGACATGGACGTTCTGGTCGAAGCGAGACGTGAGGCTTTCGCCCTCGTGGCCGCGGACCCAACCCTCAAGCGCCCGGACCATCGGCCCCTCAGACGAGAGATCCGCGAGCTCCTCGGCGCCGACGTGGAGTGGCTTTTCAAGGAATGACGGTAGGCCAGCCTTGAATTGTCAGCCGCTCGAACTCATCTCAACCCATCGTAGGGTTGGGTTTCGAACTCGGCCCTGCGGCCTATTCTCTGAAGCTGGGCGAGCGTGAGGATCATCTCCGGATCAGCGCGTGGCACCCGCCTGGCTACGGTTCCGAGGGGAGTGCGGCCAACCGCAGACCGCGTACGGGAGAGTCTCTTCAACGCGCTCGGCCAGTACTTCGATGGTGGGAGCGTCCTCGACCTCTACGCGGGGACCGGTGCGCTCGGCATAGAGGCCCTTAGCCGCGGGTTTGACAGGGCGGTTTTCGTCGAGCGGGACAGGAAAGCTCGCGAGGTGATCCTCGATAATTTGCGGCGAACCCGGCTCCCGGACGGGGCCGAGGTGATAGGCGGCGGGGTCGACGGCGTGCTCGTAGACCTCGAGCGGCGGGGGGAAGTCTTCGATTTGATCTTCATGGACCCACCATATAGAATCGCGGCGGAGGTCGGGGGCAACTTGCACCGGCTAAGCTCGCTGCTCGCGCCCGGAGGAAGGGTCGTGATCGAGAGCGGTGAGGCTCCGGTTGAGGTTGTGGGAGGCAGGAAAGGGGTAACGCGCCGCTATGGCGGCACGTTCATAACCATACTTGAGCGGTCCGAGCTGACAATGATCGTGGCTGTGTGTCCCGGAAGCTTCGACCCCGTTACAACGGGCCACGTGGATGTGATCCGGCGGGCTTGCAAGATCTTCGATCACGTGGTGGTGGCTGTTGGCGCCAACCGCCGCAAGAGGGCCAGGCTCGACGCCGTACAGCGGGCGCGATTGATAGAACAGGCCACCGCTGACGTGGACAACGTCTCCGTCAAGGTCATGGACGGCCTGCTGGTGGAGTTTGCCAGGGAGCAGGGCGCGGGAGCCATCGTCAAGGGGCTCAGGGCGGTCTCGGACTTCGAGTCGGAGTTCGAGCAGGCGCAGCTGAACAGAACCCTGTTCCCGGAGCTCGAGACGGTTTTCATAATGGCTTCTGCCGAGCACAGTTTCCTGTCCTCGAGCGCGGTCAGGGAGATAGCCTCGCTTGGGGGGGACGTGCGCGGGCTCGTTCCGGACGTCATACTGGAGACCGTGACGGAGATATACTCCGGCAGGGACGATAAGATAATGGGATCGTAGGCGAAGGATAGCGAGTAGAAGATGGACGTACTGGTTCTAATAGACAGGTTGGAAGAACTCGTCGAGGACGCGCGCAGCTTCCCCGGTTTCGGCAACACCGCCATGATCGACAGGGACGCCGCCTTCGACATCATAGACCAGATGCGCCAGACCATACCCGAGGAGTTGAAGCAGGCGCGTTGGATCGTCAAGGAGCGGCAGGCGATGCTTGACGAGGCGCGCAGCGAGAGCGACCGAATCATTCGCAGTGCCCAGGACGAGGCCGAGAAGATCACCTCCGAGGAGGAGGTCCTGAAGAGGGCGGAGAAGCGGAGCGCGGAGATCATGGAAGACGCCCGCCGCCGCGAGCGCGAGATACGCCTCGGCGCCGAAGACTACGCCGACGAGGTGCTCGCGAACCTGGAAGACAACCTGGGCAAGCTGCTCGAGGCCGTGCAGCGCGGCCGCACCAAGCTGCAGGGCGTCCAGGAGCAATAACTCGCGGTAGACTAGCCACCATGAAGCGTTTGATCCCTCTCAGGCGACCCGGAGCGGAGGTCGGAGACAGGCACGAGGAGCGTGCCGAGTTCTCCGTGGAACCCTTCGACCTTTACGGCCGACACCACGAAGTCACGAAGGCCGAGGCAGACGTCGCCGTCACCCGTCTCTCCGAAGG
>DASUPX010000508.1:0-4040 GCA_036280905.1 Rubrobacter sp.
TCCTCAGCCGGGGTGCCGATGATCCTGTCGTTGTCGTTGGTGCCCACGAAGTTTCTCGCCAGCGCCATGCCCGGCGCCAGGGCCAGCAGCGCCGCCACTACGAGGATGACTATCGTTCCTCTCTTCATTGCCCATCTTCTCCTTTGCCCCGCCTTCCGTGGTGGGGGCGTATGGATCTCGTTGCTACGTTCGTCGCCACATCTAAAGGCCCGTTGGGGGATCAACTCAGGCCACCGTTCAAATTCCCATTGGCCCCTTCCACCCACCGTGGCCGGTGGGTTGTCTCGCTTGCACCACGGTAGGTATGATCGACCCGGGTCCCGACCGGGCCATCCTACTCAGGGGTGAACTTTGGCTAGCCCGCGTGGACTATCCTCTCGGTCGGGTTCCGGCCGCGCCCCCGGTCTTCCCGCCCGTGCGATCTTTTTCGCATGAGGACCCGGCGCCCATCGCGACGGCGCCGGTCAGGTCATATAATCCGTGCAAGACAATCCGTCCGAGACCCATCGCATCACACCGGAGGTATATCCCCTTGTATTCTTCGCAGCAGGACACCCTGAGGCACGCGCTGAAGGAGTGGGCGGTCACCGTGAGGGCGCTCGAGCGGGGCGCCACGGCGCTCGTCGTCCGCAAGGGCGGCATCAGGGAGAAGGCGTTCGCCGTGCCGAAGACGCGGTTCTTGCTCCTGCCGGGCTACGAGCACCAGAGGCCCGGGCTCATCAAGCCCGAGTACCGCCATATCATGGACGAGATCCCGGACCTCACAGACGACGGCCCCTTGCGGTTCTCGTCGTTCGCCGAGGTCGAGGGGGCGTACGAGGTCTCCGAGGCCGAAGACCTGGAGGCCCTGGACGATCACCACATGTGGACGCACGAGTACGCCGAGAGCCGCTTCAGGTGGCGCCCGAAGAAGCCGCTCACGGTGCTGGTATTGAGGACCTACGTGCTGCCGGGGGCCGTGGAGCTACCGTACCGCGAGGGCTACGGCGGGTGCAAGTCCTGGATCGAGCTCGAGGACTCCGTCTCCACGGAGGGCGCGCGTCCGGCGTTGTCCGACGCGGAGTTCGGGGACCTGGTCTCGCCCACGCTCGGGGTGCTGCGGGGGCTGGAGCCGGCACCCGTGGGGTCGTAGGGAGAGGGCCTTGGGTTCCGCCGCCGTCCCGGTAGTCCTGATCTTCCTCATCGTCGTCTTTAGCGGGGTGACGATCTACTCGGCGAACCGGGACCTCGTCCGGGCGGAGGCCTGGGGCGACCTGGCGCGGAGGTTCCTGCCGTTCGTGGTGCTGGCGCTGATGGCCGTAAGCCTCTACTTCGTGCGCGGTTTCGCAGAGGGCTGGGTCGTGTTCGCGTGGATAATCTTGTTCGGCGCCCTCATCGTCGGCTCGACGGTCTTCTCCGTGCCGGCCCTGGAGCGCCGCGCCAACGGCGTCTTCCGGCGCGGGGACTACCCCCAGGCCGCCGAGCTCTACGGGAGGCTCGTCGAGGAGAGGCCGCTGGCGCGCAACCACGCCTTCCACGGCGCGGCCCTGGGCGCGTCCGAGCGCTACGACGAGTCGATAAACGCGTCGACGAGGGCCATAGACACCGACCCCGAGTACGGCCTCGCCTACTACAACCGGGCCCTCGTCCTGCGCCGGATGGGCAAGAAGACCAGGGCCGTCAAAGACCTGAACAAGGCGCTCGAGGCGGACATGCCGCGCCGGTTCCGGGCGGCCGCCAGAAAGCTGCTCGAAGACCTCAAATGAGGCTTCTCTACCCGACGCTCGGCGCGCTCGTGATCCTGGCGGTCTTCACCGCTCTTATCTGGCGTCAGAACCGCGACCTGTTGCGCGTGGGCGCCTACGGGGAGTTTTTCCTGCGGATGATCCCGCCGCTCTCCACCGGCGTCTTCGTGGCGGGCCTCCCCTTCGTCATGGACCTCGCCACGGTCGAGAACTACCTCCCCGTCCTCCTCGTCTACCTGGGCGGCGCCGCCGTCCTGACGGCCCTCATGACCCGTGCCGTCACCCCGGAGGAACGACGCGCCGGCGCCGCCTTCCGCGGCGGCGACTACGACAAGGCCGCCCAACTCTACGACGACCTCACCGGCCGCCGCCCCCTCCCCCGCTACTACTCGGCCCTGGCCGCCAGCCTCGACGCCTCCGGCAACCCCGAGTCAGCCCTCGAGGCCGCCGACCACGCCATTAAGTTAGACCCCAGGCTGGGCATCGCCTACTACAACCGCGCCTCCGCCCTCGCCGCCACCGGCGACCGGGCAAAGGCCCGCGGCGACCTGCAGAAGGTCTTCCAGGTCGACTCGAACCGCGCCCTGCGCCGCGCCGCCGGCGAAGCTATGGACAGCCTGGAGAAAGGCTAGCGCCTTCTCCGAGCTATCGGCTATCAGCGGCCAGCTATCAGCAAATGCATCTGGCAACGGACTAATCGCTGTAAGGTGACCCACTCGCGCACCGGTCATCGGAAGCGCACAGATGCCGTGAGTACCAGCAGGCTGAGGGCTGGCCGCTGATAGCTACCTGACCTTCTCCTGGATGTTCTCCGTCACCGCCTTGACCTCGATCTTGCCTTCCTTCACCCTCGTCTCGTAGCCGGACTGGGGGAAGACGGCCGGGCCGTTGAGGACCTTGCCGTTGCGGAGGTCGAAGCGGGACTTGTGCCAGGGGCAGACGACGGTGTCGCCTTCGCGGTCGCCCTGTTCTAGCGGGCCGCCCATGTGGTTGCAGGTGGCGGCTATGGCGCAGACCCTGCCGTCCTCCTCGGAGCGGCTGAGGAGCACGCCGGCGCCGTCGACCTCGACGCGGCGCAACTCGCCCGCGGAGAGCTCGGCCTCGTCGAGGACGGGGACGTAGTCGTGGGGGCCGGTGGCCTCGAAGGTGTTGCGGTTGACGCGCAGGCCGTACTTGTAGGAGAGCTCGCCGCCGAGGTGGGCGCCCATGCCGTTGAGCGAGTACCCGGCGAGGAAGGCCAGTCTCCCTGCGTTGCGGCGTCCGGTGGCGCGCAGCAGGAGGGAGGCCGTGTTCAGGAGAAGCCCGGCGGAGTTGAGCAGGGCGTGGGACATACCCATCCTGCGCGAGCCGCCGGAGAGGTAGCGCCAGTCGGAGAAACCGACCGCCGCGGCGACGAACCCGCCGGCAACGCCGAACGCGAGCGAGGCGTCCGCGGCGTCGCGCATGGCCTTCTTCCCGCTCACGAGGTCGAGGCCGTCGAAGACTACGGCCGCCGTCCAGGAGCCTATCGGGACGTCCGTGAGCACCGGGTGCAGCGGAACCTCGAACCAGACGCCGTCTAAGACGTAGCGCGCCGTCTCCCCGCCCGCGTCCACGAGCTCCCGCACCTTGGGCTGGACGGCGTCCGAGGCCCCGTCCAGGAAAGGCATGGCGTCCACTATGCGCTCACCGATGGTCTTCTCCACGTCTCTCAGCCTCGCTTCCGGTCTCCGGCTTCCGTTCCAGGGTAAGTTTATGCCCCGAGGACCGAAACTCTAAGGGTCCCCCGAAGGGCCTCTCCTACGCCGCCTTCGCGGTCGCCGGTACTTCCGGCCTCGCGGCGAGCAGGAGCAGGATCCAGTGCGCCAGCAGCACGTAGAGGTAGAGCGTGAGCGCGAACGTCGCGCCGACGGTGCCCACCTCGTTCCACAGCAGCGGCCACTGCGCCGGGACGGCCTGCAAGGCGAGCAGGAAGAGCGCGGGCGCGATCCAACCCCGCGCCAGCAGCAGCAAGATGCCGGGGGCGAGCAGGACGAGGTAGTTGTGCCAGGCGATGGGCGAGGCGAGCAGCGAGGCCGCCACGAGCGCCCACAGGCCCGCCTCCCCCCCGCCCCGTATCCTGACGGCGGTGAGGGCCACTACCGCGATCCCTACCGCGTAACCGACGTAGACCATCCACGGCAGCGTCGCCAGGTTCTGCCCGTAGGGGTGCTCGGTAAAGAACCGGGCCATCGCCGCCGGTATGGACGCGTTGTCCCAGTAGGCGTTCGCCGTGCCCTCGTTCAGCACCCCGACGTACCGCCAGGTAGCCGCGGGGCCCGCCACGGCGAGGCCGAC
>DASUPX010000509.1:0-6268 GCA_036280905.1 Rubrobacter sp.
AGGCGGACGGGGGTGAGCCAGCTTCCCTCAATGGGCTACGGGTTGTTGCCTTACCTGGCGCTCGCCTGTGTAAGCACCCTCATCGGGTACTACTTCGCCAGGAAGCGGACCGAGTACGAGGTCGGATACAGCCATCGCGTCGAGGTCTACGAGGGCGTGCAGGGGATGGTGATACCGCTCGTCGAAGAGTTCGAGGCCGCCCTCGAGTACGTGCGGGCGCCGGGTCCGTCGGGGGAGCTGCCGGTCGAGGACATCGAAAACTCCGTGGACGGTCTCGAGAAGTACGTCGCCCAGCATGAGATGTGGCTCGACCGTCGGACCTCCGCCGCCGTGGGAGACCTCATCACCGCCTTCCGCGCCCGACTGGGGGACCTGGAACTCCTCCCCGATCGATACGACGATCCCGGCTTCGAGCGGGCCTACGAGCGGACCGCTTCGGACCTCGACGCGTGGCTGGGGACCGACCTGCCCGCCGCCCGCGAAGACCTCGACGACGCGTTCCGCGCCATGCTCGGTGTCGGACGCTGGCGTCGGTGGTTGTAGCTTTCGGCTTCCAGCCTTCAGCTGTCGGCTATCAGCTCCCTGGGCCGAATGCCCGGGCGTGCTCGTGTGGCGTTGCCGGGTGTCTTGGCTGTTGCGGGGTCCTTACGCGGCGGTTAACATTGCTCTGTACGGCGCGTCCCGGGCTAACCGTTCGGGCATCGTTTGTAGAAGGAAAGGTTCGTAGGGCGGTGAGCGCAGCGTTATCGTTGGGGGATTCGTCCTGCGTCGCCCGTTTCGTGTTGCTCGGGGACCGGGGGCTCTCGTAGGCGCGGTCAGGGGCTATCTCGGTGCCGTGCGATCCTGGCCCGGCCGGGTGTTCCGTCACGTGCGCATCGCGGCCACGGCCTACGCCGTGCTCTTGCTCGCGCTCTTGCTCACGGGGTTGGCCTGGTACTACGTACGGGCGACGGTAAAAGAGCAGAACAACGTCCGTTTCGATGAGACCGTGCAGGCCACGAGGGCGGCCGTGGACAGGAGGACCGACGCCTACCTCGACGCGCTCTTCGGGGCCCGTGGTGTGTTTCTCGCCAGCAACGCGGTCGAGCGCGGGGAGTGGGAGAGCTACGTCAACGGCATTGAGACCAAGACCCGGCTCGAAGGGCTTCAGGCGCTCGGTTTCGCCAGGTATATTAGCCCCGAAGAGCAGGAGGACTTCGAGCGGCGGGCAAGGGAACAGGGGCAGCCCGAGATGCGGCCGGATCTGGATCCCGGCGGCGAGAGATCCGCCTACTTCCCGCTCACGCTCGTCGCGCCATTGGACCGTGCCAACCTCAACCTGATAAACCACGACTACTACACGGACCCGGCGCACAGGACGGCCATGGATCAGGCGCGCGACTCAGGCTCCCCTCGGGCGACCAGGTTGGTCTACGTGCTGACCGAGCCCCCCGCGAGATCGAGCGCCGACCTCGCCTTCGGCCCGGGCTTCGCCGTCTACCTTCCCGTGTACGACGAGTCAAGACCGACCGACACGCGCGCCGAGCGTCGGAGGGCCCTGAAAGGTTTCGTCGTCGGGTACTTCCGGCGGGACGGTCTCTTCGAGGACGTGTTCGGGAGCGGCTTCGACCCGGCCATAGACTTCGAGGTCTATGACGGGGCCAACGCTGGATCCAGCTCGCTGCTCTACGACGATGACGGGGTGCAGCGAGCCGGGGACAATGAGTTCGAACCCCTCTTCTCCCGGCAGGAACGGAGCGAGGTGGCGGGGCGCAGGTGGAGCCTGTATTTCGCCAACCAGCCGGGGTTCAACAAGGGGGCGGAGAGCAACCTCCCGGCCTTCGTGCTGGCCAGCGGCATAGGCCTGAGCCTCCTGCTCTTCGGCATCTCCTGGATGCTCGTGCGCAGCCGCCTCCTGGCCGAGGACGCGAGCAGGGACCTGGAGGACGCCAACAGGGAGCTCGAAGGTGCAAACAGGGAACTCGAGGCGTTCTCCTACTCCGTCTCGCACGATCTGAGGGCACCGTTGAGGACCATAGACGGGTTCTCCCAGATCCTGCAGGAGGACTACGAGGCCGTGCTCGACGAGGAGGGGCTCGACTACCTCGGCCGCGTCAGGGCGGCCAGCGCCCACATGGCCATGCTAATCGACGACCTGCTCGACCTCTCCAGGGTAAGCCGCAGGCCCCTTCGCAGGGAATCCGTAGATCTGGCGGACCTGGCGGCGGAGGTCATAGAAGACCTGAGGGAGGCCGAGCCGGAGCGGGACGTGGAGTTCGTGGTGGGGAGAGGCAGCAGGGCATACGGCGATATGGGCCTCCTCAAGGTGGCGCTCGAGAACCTGATCGGAAACGCGTGGAAGTTCACGAAGAGAGAGGAGCGGGCGCGCATAGAGTTCGGGGTGGACGGGAGGCCCCGGACCGGTGTTGCCGGCCCCGCCTTTTTCGTGCGGGACAACGGAGCCGGCTTCGACCAGGCGTACGCGGACAAGCTGTTCGGTGCCTTCCAGAGGCTGCACGGGCAGGACGAGTTCGAGGGGACGGGCATAGGGTTGGCCACCGTGGCACGCATTATCCACAGGCACGGCGGCCGGGTCTGGGCAGAGGGGGAGGTTGGCGAGGGGGCCACCTTCTACTTCACGCTCGGTGGCAGGGAACAGGGGGACCGCTCGGCCCCGGCCAGGAAGGCCGAGCATGCGTGAGGCCCGCCCGAGGAAGGCTAGCGCGACCAGAACCTTGCGCGTGCTTCTCGTCGAGGACTCCGAGAACGACGCCATGCTCCTTCTGCGGGAGCTACGCAGGGGCGGGTACGAGCCCGTTTTCGAGAGGGTTCATACCCCAGAGGGCATGGAGGAGGCC
The DNA here is from genome assembly GCA_036280905.1 of Rubrobacter sp. GTDB lineage: Bacteria > Actinomycetota > Rubrobacteria > Rubrobacterales > Rubrobacteraceae > Rubrobacter_D. Next base: position 2,838 of record DASUPX010000509.1, read on the forward strand.
TGGCGTCTGGCCGAGGCCGGGGGGCGTCCCTTCCAGATCGTGATCTCCGATTATTTCCTGCCCCGCTTCGGGGCCGCCGCCGCGCTGGAGTTGTCCCGAAAGCTCGCCCCCGACGTGCCTTTCATAGTCGTCTCCGGCAAGGTGGGTGAGGAGGCGGCGGTTGGGATCATGAAGGCCGGGGCCGACGACTACCTCGCCAAAGAAGACATGAGCAGGCTGTGCCCCGCCATCGAGCGCGAGCTCAGGGAGGCGGAGGTAAAGCGGGAGCGTGAGCTCGCGCTCACCAGGAGCGAGGACCGCTTCAAACGGCTCGTCGAGCAGGCCGCAGATGCCATCTTCGTGCACGACCTCGAAGGCCGTCTCGTCGACGTGAACCGCCAGGCCTGCGTGAGCCTCGGGTACACCAGAGAGGAGCTCCTCGGCATGTCCGTTGCGGACGTGGAGACCTCCTTCAGGGCAGGGTCGCTCGGCAAGCTGTGGAAGCAGATCTCCTCCGGCACGCCCCTCACGCTCGAAGGGGCACACCGTCGCAAGGACGGCACCACGTTCCCCGTAGAGATCAGGGTCGGCCTCTTCGAGGCGGATGAACGGCCCCTCATGCTGGCCCTCGTGCGCGACGTCTCGGGGCGCAGGGAGGCGGAGGAGAAGATCAGGGAGACCGAGGCCCGCTACCGCACGCTCGTCGAGCGGATACCGGCCGTGACGTACGTCCAGGAACCCCTGGAGTCCGACAACCCAAAGGCCATCACGTACATGAGCCCGCAGTACGAGGCCATGCTCGGCTACCCGGCGGACGCCGAGATCGTCGACGAGGAGCACTGGCTAAAGACGTTGCACCCTGAGGACAGGGCGCGGGTGTTAGCCGAGGAGGTCAGGACCGACGAGACCGGCGAGCCCTACAGGGTTGAGTACCGTCAGATCGCCCGCGACGGAAGCGTGGTGTGGGTGCGCGACGAGGCTGACCTCCTCAGGGATGGGGACGGCCGACCCCTTTACTGGCTCGGGGTACAGTACGACATCACGGAGCAGAAACGGACCGAGCAAGAGCTCAGGGAGAGCGAGGAGCGTTTCAGGGCCACCTTCGAGCAGGCCGCCGTCGGCATCCTGCAGGTCGGGCTCGACGGGGGATGGCTCAGGTTCAACGACAAGTTCTGCGACATCACGGGCTATCCGCGCGAGGAGCTCGGGGCGGCCAGCGTCTTCAGCCTCATAGGCCCAGAGGACTTCGACCGGGACTTCGAGCGCGGCCTCAGCATGCTGGCCGGGGAGCTGAGGGACTACTCTGAGGAGAAGCTCATCATCGGCAAGGGCGGCGTGAGGGTCTGGATAGACCTCACCGTCTCGCTGGTCTACGACGAGAACGACGAGCCCATCTACTTTATAGCGGTCGTGGAGGACATCGGGAAACGCAAGGAGGCCGAGGAAGGGCTCAGGCAGAGCGAGGAGCGTTTCAGGATGCTCTCAGAGGAGGTCGTGGAGGGCCTGGTCCTTAGCGAGAACGGCAGGATCATCGACGCCAACCGCAGCCTTACCGAGATGTTCGGGTACGAGCTCGCGGAGCTGGTCGGCATCGAAGCCGGCGACCTTACGCCGCCAGACCGCAGGGAGATGGTGCGGCGGCGTATCGAGCGAGAGGACACAAGCTACTACGAGTCGAGGGGCCAGAAGAAGGACGGCACCGTATTCCCCATAGAGATAAGGTCAAGGAAGCTGCCCTATTCTGGGCGCCGCATCAGGGTGACCTCCGTGATCGACCTGACGGAGCGCAAGCGCCAGGAGGAGGCCCTTAGGCAGAGTGAGGCCCTCTACCGCACGGTGGTCGAGCAGGCCGCGGAGAATATCTTCCTCGTCGACGCCCGGACCAGACGCGTGCTAGAGGCGAACGACGCCCTGCTCCATTCTCTGGGCTACACGGAAGACGAGCTCAAGCGTATGACGCTCTACGATATCGTGGCCCACGAGCGCGAGAGCGTTGACCTCAACATCGGGCGCGTCATGGAGGAAGGCAGGGCCTCGCTGGGCGAGAGACGCTATCGCCGCAAGGACGGCACGCTGGCCGACGTGGAGGTCAACGTCAGCGCCGTTCCCTACGATGGCCGGCGGGTCTTGTGCGTCGTCGCCCACGATGTCACCCAGCGCAAGCGCGCGGAGGCAATGCTGGAGGAGATCAGGGAGGCCGAAAGGAACAGGATAGCCAGGGAACTCCACGACGGCACCCTCCAGGATATCGTCTATGCGCTTCAGGAGTTGCAGGTGATGCAGGTCATGGCCGGGGACGGCGGGAACCCTTCCCTGGAGAACACGGTCGATGCGCTCAGGCGCTCGGTGGAGGGATTGCGCAGCGCCATCTTCGAGCTACGCCTCGAAGGGACGCTCGACCGCTCCATCGTCACCTCGCTGGAGAACCTGATCGACCTGAACCGGCGCATGGCCCGCGAGAGGTACGATATCGAGCTGGTGGTCGGCGACGATTTCCCCGACGACCTGCCCGAGATGGCGGGGCAGGAGATCACACGCCTCGTCCAGGAGGCGCTCACGAACATCCGCCGCCACGCCGTGGCTTCCCACGCGAGGGTGGAGCTCGGGACGGACGGCGGGCTCGCCTTCGTCGAGGTCTCCGACGACGGTCGCGGCTTCGACCCAAACGAGGAGGGGACGGGGATCGGCCGGCAGTCTATGGGCCAGCGCGCGCTCGAGCTCGGCGGCGGGCTCGACTTGCAGAGCGCGCCGGGCGAGGGCACGACGGTGCGCCTCCTCGTGCCACTCTCCCGCCTGATGAAAGAATAGGGGCCGGGCCCAGATTCACGGCCCGTTCAGGCTAGGGTAAGATGTTGTGCGAGCATCGTGGCCGGGGGGCAGAGAAGAAGGGTGTCCATCATAGACAACACGCAGGAGCATTCGACCAGAATATTCCTCGTCGAAGACCACGCATCGTTCCGCCAGGCGCTGGCCTTCATGTTCGAGCGGCAGGGAGAGTTCGCCGTGGTCGGGCAGGCGGGATCGCTGGCCGAGGCGCACGCCTTTTTGCGCCGGTCTCCTGACGACTTCGACATCGCCGTCGTCGACCTGGCTCTGCCAGACGGGGACGGGTTCGGGCTGATCGCGGAGCTCTCTTCCCGTCCCGCCGTCATGACCCTGGTTCTAAGCGCCAGCCTGGAGCCCGCCCGGTTCGCCAGGGCAGTCGAGGCCGGGGCCTCGGGCGTGCTCCACAAGTCCGCCCCGATAAACGAGATCGTCGACGCCGTGCGACGCCTGAGGTCGGGGGAGGCCCTCCTCACCCCGGCCGAGACCGTCGAGATGTTGCGTATGGTCAGCCGCAGGCGTCAGGAGGAGTACGAGGCGAGGAGGGCCATCGAGAAGCTCACCCCACGCGAAAAACAGGTGCTCGCTGCCCTTGGCGAGGGGCTAGACAGCCGAGATATCGCCGAGAA
>DASUPX010000510.1:0-18397 GCA_036280905.1 Rubrobacter sp.
GCACGACACGAAATCCTCCCTCGCCGCTATGGTCGAGGTCTTCGGTGAAACCGACCTTCTCGCTGTAGAAGGCCTTGGCGCGGTCCACATCCGCCACCGGGAGCGGCACCAACTCGAGCCTGTAGTCCATGACGTCCTTCCTTTCGGTTATGCCTACGACTCCCCAACGGTACGTCTCGGAAGTAGAGAACTCTTGTACGAAACGGCAACCTACTCGGGCCGTCTCGCGGTGGCGATCCGGGCCGGGGTGCCTCCCACCCATCTCTTGAGGGATCTGGTCATGTGCGCCTGGTCGAAGTAGCCTGCTTCGTGGACGACGTCGGGTATGGAAACGCCCCGCCGCAGGCACGCCGCCGCCCGGTTGGCGCGGTCGATCTGGCTGATAGCACCCTGCGCCAGTCCCGCCGCCCTCAAGAAACGGTGCCGCAGTGTCCGTGGCGACAGCCCTTGCGGAGAAAGCCCGGCCGACGCGGCGCACAAGACCGGATCTCGGGCCAGCACGCCCTCGCGTACCAGCCGCTCCACGAACGCGTCCGCGTTCTCGTGGTCGGGAAACGGCCACGCGGAGCCTCCCAACCAGAAGGACCTGCTCGAAGCATCAGGGAGGACAGTCTCCGTATCCAGGAGGGTCCTCGTGGGCAGATGGGGCATGAACGTGCCCAGGGAGAACCTGATCCAGAGTATCTCGGCGCCAGCCTCCCAGGAGGCGACGCCGGATCCGGTCAACGGCCCGACGGCCAGCGCCCGGGCGGCGCCGGCGTGCCTCACGACGACCAGGTGCCAGCGGCTCTCGGCGGGGCGTACGGTGGAACCGTCGCTCTCGGTCCGGCCGCGCGTGACCGCCTCGACGTAGGGAGAATCCGACCGTCGCTCCTCGGACACGATGCTCATACCTCTGCTGATTGTACGGGCGGCCGGCGCGATCCCAATCCTTCATCCAACCGGCGGTCGACGATCCGGGTCAGGTAGGCATCGGTTCCAGGCGGGTCCAGGCTCGCTCGTCCAGGAGCGGCACGACCTGCCGTTCGATGATGTCATGAAAGTGGGGCGTCAGCCGGTGGGCCTGGAAGGCGTCCTCGTCCGTGTAGCGTTCGTAGAGCAAGATGGCCCGGGGATCGTCGATGTCCCGGTACACCGAGAACTCGAGGCACCCCGGCTCCGCCCGGCTGGCCTCGGCGTTCTGTCCGAGCAGCCGTGCCACCGTCCGCTCGTGTCCCTCGCTCACCACATACCGTGCCACGACGGTCAGCATAGTCACCTCTTCCCCTACCCCGAGGCCTTCCCGGACGAAACACCATAGGGTCTGTATCCGGGAGCGCGAACCCGAGACGGGCAAGGGGCTTCAGGCAGCAACTTGCTACCTGAAGCCTCTTTCGGGGAGGTCGGGCATCGGTGGTGAGGTCAGGCGTCGCCGGATCTTGCAGCGTCCACGTCGGCAGATTTCCGCCATCCACGTCCGATCTCTCGCATGAGCGCCGGGTACACGATCAGGTACCTGAAAGGCTTTATCGCGGCCATGTAGACGGCCCCGGGCAGGCCGTTGGGCCTCACCAGGACGGCCATCTGGCCGCGGTAGCCGCCGGCCCCGTCGGGAACCCAGCCGAGGTGCATGACCCCGTGAACGGTACGGTTGGCAATCTCCGCGGCCCACTCGTCGTGGAGCTGGTACAGCGATGTGAACGGGAGCGCATCGAACTCAGGACCGGATGGGACCCCGCGCAGGTCGGCGGGTAACCGGTCGCGGAGCGTCGGTACCCTGTGGCCGAGACCTGCCTCCGGTGAGTCCCATCCGAGCAGCTTCCCGACCTTCCACCGGAGCGCCCAGAGCGCGCGGGCAGGGCCTGAGGAGTCTAGCCGCGGCCCACCCGAGGCCATCTGACGCACCAGCCGAGGGAAGTCGTCGGGTCCGCCCGGCGTTGGCAACGCCCACACGTCCTCGATCCGGAAGTCCCGGGTGAGCTCATGTATGCGCCAGGGACGGGTCGTGTGCGCAGCTTTCGAGAGCCTCATTCGTCGACCTCCGTGTTCGTCGGCCTCCTGGATAGTACGCGCCTGGCCCCGAGACGCAGAGCGCATGCCCGGGCGTGACAGCGTATATGATGAGGATCTGCCAGGCGGCATTCAAGCTGTGGGACCAGGATCCGGAGACGGTGAGGAGGGGCATGATCAGGAAGATTAACCCGAGAGCGTGGGCCGCTGTGACGATGATCACGGCTCTCCTGTTTGCCACCTCTGGCATGGCCCTGGCCGAGGCACCAAGAACCGTGCCGAACAGCGGCGCGAGCCACAACTGCGTGGCCGCCACATCGGGCGTACTGTACTTCAGGGAGAACGGCGTGCGTCTGGGCCAGGACGTGAGGAAGTTCGCCCCGCACGGCGGCCAGCGGGATTACGTCCAGGGTGCGCTGCAGAAGTCCTGCTGAGCAAAGAGTGCGGTAGGTACGTCTTTCAGCACTCAGCCAGGATCGGAAGACGGGAGAGGGCAAGGGAAAGGTCCGGCTCCAGACCCTTGATTCCCGTTGCATGACGTCGTGGGGAACCCCTGGTGTAGCCTGCTCGGTTGCGCAAGCTAGCCTTCCTCACCCCCGCTGGATCAGGATGTGGTGTGGATCACCTGCCGCAGGGGGGCGATCTTGACTATCACCCGCTCACTCTGGATATCGGGACCGTAGGGCTTGCCGTGGTACTTGTGGGAGAGTTCGTCTATATGCTCCCTGGCCTCCTGGCCCTTCTCGACACCTACGACCTCACCACGTACCTCGACGAAGCTGTAGGGGTCATCCCTGTCCCAGATCGTTAGCGTCACCCGCTGGTCGCGCTCCACGTTCTTGAACTTCTGGCGGTGCACCTCGGTGTTGATCAAGAGGTTTTCATCGTCGGCATCGACCCACATCACCTGGGTCTGGGGGTGACCGTCTGGCAATATCGTCGTGAGCGCCGCAAAGTTCTCCCCGCGGGCCATCTCCACGACTCTGGGGTGTAGACCATTTTCATTCTTGTTCTCGGCCACGCACCTGCCTCCTCTATGAAACGCACTTCAGGATAATGAAACTCTTCGCGGCGCCCATTATTAGCAGCACGTACGCCACCCGTCCAGACCACCGCCCGGACTAGAGGCCTCGGATCCCCTCGCGACGTGCCCTCGGTCGCCTGGACAGGTAGACCGGCATCACGGCAGCGTGGGATACGAGCCAGAAAACTCTCTGTCGTTCCCGTCCTCGGCCGGACCGCGGGTCGGGCGCAGCCACAAGCTCACGTGCGCCGGCTCCAACGTGTCCCTGACCATCCCTACGAGGTCATCGCTCAAGGCGTCCAGGTTCGTCTCCTCCCTCAGTTTCGAGGAGAGGACCTCCAGGGTACGTCTCGCGTCGTACTTGCGACGATAGAAGCGGCGGTCTATGAACGACTGGATGCGATGCCTCAACGGGTTGAACAGGGCTGCGATCATAAGCGTCGAGGCCACGACCGCGAGGGTGGATTGCTGACCGCTGAGCAGATCGAACAACATCTGCAACAGGACTATGCCACCGAAGTAGAGCGCGGCAAGCGAGGCCGTCAAGGTACCGTAAACCAGCGTGCGATTGATCAGGACATCTATGCCGTAGAGACGGTAGCGGAGGATCGCAATACCTATGGCCACCCACAAGCCCTCGAAGGTGGCCACGAACAGAAGCTCCCGCGCGGCCAGGGGGAGCGACTCGGCCGGGACCACCCGGCTCGCCGCGTTTACCATTAGCACCAGGACCACAGCATAGAGGAACCACTCTAGCTGCTTGCGCTCTTGCGCCCGCGAGCGTCTGAAACGTACTATCAGGCTCGTGACCGCGACGCTGCCCAGCGAGAGCCACCCAGCGGACATGAGGACGTCGAGCACCGACGGCAACACCAAGTTGCCGTCGCCCAGGCTTTCGATTCCGAGCGGGTTGGGGATGCCCCTGGCCTCGCTATCGCCAGGCCGAACCATGGCAAGGGCGGTCGCACTAGCGCCGAAAATGATGGCTAGCCACGAGGCCCACCTCCAGCCTCTGGAGACAAGGCGACCGTCAGGAAAGTAGAGCGGTAGCAGGACGACCAGCAGCACCAGGCCCGGGTACCATGCCCAGTAGGTCGGCCAGATCATCGCCCTGGCGAACGGGAGCGAACCGGGCTCGGTTAGCACCCCGTAGATGGCGTACTGTCGCCCGAACTCCCCGAGCGAGAAGCACAGGGCGTGACCCAGAATGAACCAGCCGACCGGGTTGCGCGGCTGCCTGGAGGCGACCAGGGCGCCTACCAGCGCGGCAGACGCGACCGGGACCAGAAAGTCCACGCGCCAGTGGGCGTAGTCGTTGGGCACGGTTAGCGCGACCGCGCAGGCGATCAGGACCAGAACAAGCCCGCAGACACCCCAGGCGAGACGAGCCAGCACGCCGGAGCCCTTTGCGCCGGCCCGAGGATCTCGTGTCTTCTGCGCGTGCGGTGCCAAGGTCATGACATTCTACTCGGACTAACCACCGGAGCATCCGGAAAACCAGAAAGAGTATTTCCCGAAGGTCCCTCTGTCCTCATGTTCGGCCATCTCATCGAGAACACCACCGAATCTAGCTCATTTGAGCGATTCGAGCAGTGCGCATCGATGTTTATACTGAGAGCCTTCGCTCTGACGGGGGGAGTTCGGGAGGAACAGGAGGTGCGAAATCTGGCCCAGAGCCCCGGGAACGTCCGGCGCGCAACCTCGTAGTCCGGGGTCGGGAAACACAGTAGAGTAGCTACCGGGGAGTGTGAACAGGGACCCGCAAAGCGTTCGGAGCAAACAATTCGCCGTACAGGTGGGAAAGGAGGCCTGACTTATGGATAGGCCATGGTTCGACCAGGAGACCGACGTCTTGCTCATCGACGAGTACATCGTCGAGATGGACTCCTTCAAGAGGATCGTCCAGGACGGCAAGATAACCGACACCGAGCTACTGGAGCAGACCTTGAGGGTTGTCACGCTCCTGCGCAAGCTAGAGGATGCGCTCACGCCGGAGGCCAAGGCCCTGGCCACAGAGACATTCGGCGAGATGGCGGTGCTGAACGCCCTGCAGGCGCTCCGCATGGAGGCTTCTTCGACCCTGCCTTGACAACCCAACCCGCAGAAGAAGATACCGCCAGAAGTAAACTCACAAAGCACGGCCTCTTGCGTGCACGAAAGGAGGGCATCTGATGGGCACTTTCAACTCTTCCAAAACCTTCCCCTATTCCGTTGAGGATCTCGCACCCGTCGCCCGGGACGTGATGGACCACTTCGAGAGCCAGGACTTCGAGGTAGTCGAGACGAACATACCCACGGGCGGGGTGCAGGTGAGCATCCGCAAGGGCGGCACCTTCAAGGCGATCATAGGCATGAAGACCGCCCTGAACATAAAGATCGAGCCGGTAGCCAACGGGACCACGGTAGATGCGGGGGTGGGCATCTTTGGCCAACAGGCCATCCCTACTGCTATCACCCTGCTCGTCTTCTGGCCCGTGATAATCGCGCAGGTGTGGAACATGGCGCAGGAGTCCAAGCTGGACGAGGAGGCCTTGGACGTCGCCGAAGAGAGCCTCAAGACACACGCCTCGAAAACCCCGGACGGGGCAACCGCAGAGTAACGTAACCAGAACGGGACGTCCCAGCCCGGGGCGCTATCGCCTGATTTTGCGTCCGGTGTATTTATCGGTCCGCCGGGACGCATTGATCGGGTGAGGATGGGGAACCCGGCGCGGCCGTACCCATCACAGCATTTCCCACGCGCCGGGTAAACCACGCTCCTCGGGCCAGCCCCCTCCCTCCTTTACCTGGGACCGGCTCCCGTTGAGTGTTCGCCCGTGGCGGGGCCAACTGGCCCCGTCACGGGCCACCGTACGATTATCCGCCGAACCGGAGGGCAGAACGTGCTCTGGCCTTGGCCGCCTCTTCCTCTCTGTCCTTCGGCGGTGCGGCGGTTTCGAGCGAGGCGAGCAACCGCTCCGAGATCTCCGCGATGTCTTCGACCGCGGCGTAGAAGGCCTCCTCGTTTGCCCTCGACGGTTTGTTGAAGCCGGTTATCTTCCTCACGTACTGCATCGAGGCAGCGCGTACCTCGTCCTCGGTTGCCGGCGGCGCGAAGTTGAAGAGCGTCTTGATATTCCTGCACATGAGCCCAGACCTCCAGACCAGGTGACCAACCGTACTACCCGACAAGTATACGGCCCGTGTCCGGGTCTCCCCACACCCGTCCGCGGCTAGTGTCCCGCAGCCTGCCACTCTTTGATCGCCTCTATAGGGTAGATCAGCATCACGACGTTCAGGGTCAGGTTGTCCCTGATAGAGACCGCCAGCGCGACCTCCGTGAGCACGAAAACGGCGAAGGTACGCCGGAACCCGAGCCGCTGGGCCAGCAAGAAGCCCAGCCCGCAGACGAGGATATCGCCGAGCGAGTTCACTATCGTATCGCCGTGGTAGCCGAGCGCTGCCGTCTCTTCCCGGTAACGCCGGATGACTAGCTCGGAGTTCTCGATCAGCTCCCACGCCGCCTCTATAGAGACCGCGATCGAGAGCCGCCAGGCCACCGACAGCCTCGGCAAAGCCAGCGCAAGCAACCCGCACAACAGGAAGCCGTGGAGCAGGTGCGTGAAGCTGTACGGGTCAAACAGGTGCTGCGAATTGTCCGAGCTCCAGGGATCGCCGGACCAGACGAGCAGGTAGCCGCAAGAACACGACCACAACCTCCCCTGGAGGCGAAGCAACAACACGGTACCGACCAACGCGAGCAAGATTGCGAACCAGGGCAAGACTCTCTTCATCCTGAACCGAAGGATATGTGATCGCCACGCGCGTCGCTAGCTACCGGACGTGGACCGTACCGGCGACGCTCCCTGCTCCCCAAAGAGCTGCACACACGGATCGGCAGGATCGGCCGTGGCGGCCCGATCATCCATCTCTGGGGTGGTCAGATCTCACCCCTTCGGCCTTCCCGTCGGCAGGTTGAGGTTCGCCCACACGGCCGAGAGGCGCAAGAGCAAGGTAACCGCTATGGAGACCGTGATAGTCAACGGTCCCTGTCCCATCCAGGCGTTCAGGACGACGTACGTAGTGGCCCCGGCTATGGCGGCGGTCGCGTAGATCTCCTGCCGCAGGATCAGCGGGGTCTCGCCGCAGAGCACGTCTCGCACGGCGCCGCCCACGACGCCGGTGATGGCGCCCATGATGACGGCGACGAGCGGCGGGACGCCCGACTCGAGCCCCGCGCGTACGCCCAGCACGGCGAAGACAGAAAGCCCGAAGGCGTCGGCGACGAGCAGCGCGTCCTCGGGCGGCCTGTGGAGGTGGCTGTAGAGAAGCGTGCAGAGCGCGGCGGCTGCTATGACGTAGAGGTAGGTCGTGTCGGTGAGCCAGAAGACGAGCCGGTCGAGTAGCAGGTCACGCAACGTACCGCCCCCGATAGCCGTGACGGCCGAGATCACCAGCACGCCGAAGAGGTCCATCCCCCGGCGTCCGGCCGTCAGGGCGCCGCTGATCGCGAAGGCGAACACCCCGACAAGGTCCATCAAGTATAGGTACATGGTCCTTCAGGTTAGCAATGAGGGGGTCGCTCCGCTATCGTCCTGCAACCTCGACCCGGCGCGCCAGGAGTCATCGCGACGGCCAGGCAGGTTGTTCTTCCCAGACCCGCTACGACCGGAAGCAACGGCACTGGCGCCGGTGACGATGCCGCAGGCGCCCGGAGGCGATCCCCTCGTCCACACCGGTCCCGTGGTTCAGCCCCGCTTCTCGTGGTTCTCCGGCCACGGCGGGAGCCCGAGCGCACGCTCCCTCGCCTCGTTGTCGATCTCGAAGACGCGTGTATCGTCGCAGCGCGTGCACCGGCAGTAGACGGTCCACGCTCCTATCTGGACCTCCACGTCCCCGGTATGGCCCTCGTGGGCCAGCAGGAAAGCCCCGATGGCGGCCTCCTGTTCGCCCTCTTCTATCATGTGGTGGTCGCTCACGAGCTGAGCTTTCCCTCGCTAGCGGACGCTTCGCCGGGTAACGTTATACTGGACGGGCCGGGTTTCATCCCCGGCCCCCTGATTTTACCCGGCATTCTATAACCCGAACCACGATGGCACGCGGGCTCACTATCACGTGACGGGACCTACTCGAGGTAGTGATAGTCGAGGCTGTAGTCCTCGTCGAGGGCCTTCTGCACCTCCGGCGACACCTCGGCCACGGGCTCGGTCCACAGGTACATCTCACCATCCTCATCCCTGGCGCAGAGGATGTTCTTGCGCCACGCGTCCGACTCTTCGGGAAAGTCCTCGCGGTGGTGGGCGCCCCGCGACTCCTCCCTGGCGAGGGCGCCGCGAAGGACAGCCTCGGCCGCGACGATCATGGCACCGAGGTCGAGGGCGTGCTCGAGCCATCGACCTGGCCGGTCCGACGGTCTTCCGGGAGCCCCGAGGTCCCCAGCCCGCTTCCGGAGGTCCCGGAGCCGGTCGAGCCCCTCGCGCAGCCCCCCGGCCGTCCGGACGATGCCGGCGTGGTCCCAGACGAGCCCGCGTAGCTCGTCGATGAGCTCTGCTGGGTCGTTGGTCCCGGCCCCGGTCGCCAGCGCGTCGAGGTACGCGTGCCGCTCGCGTGCCGCCTCCTCGTCGAGCGGCGCACCGGGCAGGTCGTCGATGGTCCTGGCGAGATGCTCGCCGAGGATCTTGCCGAAGACGACGGTCTCGGCCAGCGAGTTGCCCCCGAGCCTGTTGGCGCCGTGCACGCCCGCGGCCGACTCGCCGACGGCGTACAGGCCCTCCACGACCGTGGCGCAGGTCCGCGGCTCGACCTCGATACCGCCCATACCGTAGTGGGCGGTCGGAGAGACCTTCATGGGCTCCTCGGTTATGTCCACGCCCTGCTCCATGAACTGCTCATACATGTTCGGTAGCCGCTCTTTTATGTACTCGGGGTCGCGATGGGAGATGTCCAGCAGCACGGCGTCTTCGGGGGTGCCGCGTCCCTCCTGTATCTCGCGGTAGTTGGCGCGCGCCACCACATCGCGGGCGTCGAGCTCCATGCGCTCCGGCGAGTAGAACTCCATGAACCGCCCGCCCTCGGCGTTGTAGAGACGCCCTCCCTCACCCCTGACGGCCTCGGTTACGAGCCTGCCATCCATCTCCTCGGGCTCCACCATACCGGTCGGGTGAAACTGCACGAACTCCATGTCCTTGAGGGCCGCCCCGGCCCCGTAGGCGAGCGCCATGGCATCCCCGTTGTTCTCCTCGGGACGGGATGACCCGCGCCGGTAGATCGAGGTGTACCCACCCGCGGCCAGCACGACCGCCCGTGCCCCGAAAAGGATCCTTCGCCCGCTTGAGAGGTCGAAAGCGACAGCCCCGTTGACCCGCCCCCCGCTCTTCAAGAGCTTCGTGACGTAGACATCCTCGCGGTATGGAACGCCCTCTTCCCTGGCCCTGTCCACGAGCGTGCCCATCATTGCCTCGCCTGTTCTATCCCCCGCAAAGCAGGTTCGCCGGAAGGACTGGGCACCGAAGTAGCGCTGGTTGAGGTTGCCATCCTCCGTCAGGGAGAACGGGCACCCCCAATCGTAGAGCTCCCGTATGCGCTCCGGTGCCTCTCGCGCCAGGATCTCGACGGCCCTTGGATCGTTCACGAAGTGGCCCTCGCCAACGGTGTCGGCGGCGTGGATGTCCCAGCGATCGCCAGGGTCCAAGTTGCCGAGGGAGGCGTTGATGCCGCCGGCCGCCCATACGGTGTGGGCGTCGCCGTGACGGCGCTTGCCCAACACCAGCACGTCCACGCCGGCCCGCGTCAGCTCTATGGCCGCGCGAAGCCCCGCCGCGCCGGCGCCCACGATCAATACATCAGTCTCCACGTACTCTGCAGGGTCGCCGAAACGCCCGAACCTCTGGTCTGCCATGCTTATCGCCTCTCACGTCGATCGTCCCCGCCCCGATGCACCCGGGGCGCGTTTGTTTTGTAACGTAGAGCATACGCGCCCCGACGTCGCGCTAAGGTGACCCGATTAACTTCCCCGTCGAAGGTTTGTGAAAGACTTCGCTCGAAGGACTACCTCGAAGGTACCCAACTACGTGGCGGTTCCCAAGCCCGCAGGGGCAATGCTCTACGGGTCGAGCGAACCGAGCCCTCAGGCACCGTGGTAGACAGCTTCCACGTTTATCCCGTCGGGATCCAGAACGAAAGCGCCGTAGTAGTCCTCGTGATACTCGGGACGTAGTCCGGGAGCGCCGTTGTCCTTGCCGCCCGCGGCAAGCGCCGCCTCGTAGAACGCGTGCACACCGTCGCGGGAATCGACGGCGAAGGCCACGTGCGTGTTCTCCCCCACGCGCTGACCATCCACGAGCCAGAAGAACGGCTTCGCCCCCACGCCGTAACCGATTATCTTGCTGCTCGAAGCGGTGTCCTGTGGACCGAAGCTGAGCAACTCTTCGATCCCGATGGCGCCGAGCGCCGCCGTATAGAAGGTGCGCGACCGCTCTATGTCGCTTACCCCGAGGTTGAGGTGATCCAGCATCGAAGCGCCGTAATCTGCCATCTAGACCGGCTCCTTTCTCTCCAGGCGAGGGATCGAACACCAGAAACCGGCCCAAGCATAGCGGACCCTACGGCCGGGTACACCGCCCAGTTTCGGGGACCCAAGGCTAGGGCCTCAGGGCTACCAAGACGGCACGGTACCGGCCGACCCGGACGGTCCTCACCTCCCGGCTTTGCGGCCCCACACCTGGAACGTGGGCGCCATGCTCATCAGCGTCCTGTCGTCTGCGGCAAGCCTGCCAAGCTCGTCTACGATGCTGTCCACCTCGGAGCTGGTTGCCAACCCTGCCCCGACCACGGCTTCCCTTATGTGCTCCATCGTGACCTGCGTCACCAGCTTGCCCTCGCCCTCGCGGAAGGTGGGCACGACGAGCCCGACGCGTACCTCCTCCAGCCCGGCCTCGAGCGCCATCCCGAGCAGGCGCACCCCGATCGCCGCGTCCCCACCCTCGTTCGTCCTGGCGACGGCCTGGTAGAGCTCCACGAAGCGGTCGAGGGCGGCGCTTGGCGGGTAGCAGACGTGACCGGGGAAGTAGACGTCTTCAAGGACCAGGCGACCGCCCGGCCGCGCGGCCCTTACCATCGCCTCCAGGACCCGCTGCGGCCGGGGCAGGTGCGAGAGGAGATAGCGGGAGAAGACCAGGTCGTAGGCCGACTCCTCGGACAACTCCTCGGCCTCCACCGTCCGGAAGGTCACAGGCAGGCCCCTATCCTCGGCCTCCCAGCGTGCCAGCTGCAGGATCGACGGGTCGCGATCGACGCCGACCACGTGGCCCTCACCCCCGACGAAGGCGGCCATCTTCAGCGTCACGTCCCCACCCCCGCACCCCACGTCCAGGCACCTCATCCCGGCCCGCAAACCAGCCGCCTCGAGCAGCGGCTCCGTTGTCGGCCATTTGACCCGATTCAATATGCGAAGTCGGTTCGCTCCCTGCCGGCCACCCCGAAGCACATAATCCTCTGAACCCGCCGAACGTTCCATCCCGGCACCCTTCCGCCCGCTGCCACCGTACGCCGTACCCCGCAAGCATAATGCCATCCTGCAACTCGGAGCGCATCATCGGGAATTTTCACCACCAATCGCCGAACGCGAAAAGACTCCCCTTTTTCATGATGCGGTGCAGCCCACACCTCATCATCCACAACATACTAAATGAACCGCATTAGCAGGACTTTCTAGCGACAGACCTCCCGCCGTAACATATCCGTAACATGTTCGCAACCTCAATGTAATTGGTTCACAAACAGGGCTGAAAACCGGCATGTAGCGCCTTGTAACTCGTTCACGACCTAGTAAGGTTCTCTGCTTGTTGTGCAAGTGTTGTGTAAGCGAGCAGGAGGGGATCCTCGAATGACCCGAGTTCTGCACTGGCGGGGAGCCGCGTGGCTCATCGCATGTACCCTGGCGGCGGTCATGGCTGCCACGTTGTTGTCCACCCAGAAGGCGGAGGCCCAGACGATCCACGAGGTCGTCTCCGAGACATGGCCTGCCCCCCTCGTACCGACGGCTGAGCAGATCGCCTACCACGAGGGCGGCGGCATCGCGAGCGACGGATATTGCGGATGGGGTCTGTTGCCTTCGACCCAGGCCATACTTGGCATCGACGCTACCTACATGGATCCTTACGCGTGCAGCGCTGCCGCTTATGAGCTCTACACCATGTACGGCTGGCAGCCCTGGGTGACCTACGGCTGGTACACCCCGGGGGCGGAGCAGACGCCCGTCACCTACTAGAAGACAACAGAGTTCCCCCTCGAGGACTATCTCTCTGAGGGGAAATTTTTCTGGAACACAGTAAGTCTTCAGAGCGGTCGCAGCAAGAATGCTGCGACCGCTTCTTTTCGTGGCGGCGTTCTGGTGTGCATGACGAGCCGTCGTTGCCCGTCTATCATGGGTTCGGCCGAGCTTCACCGGCGTGCAATTCAGCCCGAGAGGAGTTCCTGTTGACGACAGACCGAGCCTCCAGCGCCGGACCGCAGGATCCCTCGCGCGGGTTCCCGTTGCCAGGAAACGCACCCTCTGTCGTCGCCGTGCCAGCCCCGGGGGACGGGTACCGTAACTGGGCCGGGTCGTCCAGCGCCGCGCTCGACGAGGACGGTACCTTCGTCATGGGCTATCGCGTCCGTCACGGCCACGGTGGCATGGTGGAGACCGTGATCGCGCGCTCAGAGGACGGCGAGCAATTCACCACCGTCGCCACCCTCGAGCACACAGAGTTTGGCGCCAAAAGCATGGAGCGACCTTCGCTCGTCCGAACCGAGACGGGAAGCTGGCGCCTTTACGTGTGCTGCGCCGACCCGGACAGCGCCCACTGGTGGATCGAGGCGATCGACGCCGACGAGCCAGAGGGCTTCGCCGCCGCCAACGCCCGCACCATCTTTCCTGGCGACCGGCTCACCGGTGTCAAGGACCCGCTGGTGCAACGCACCAGCCGGGGGTGGAGGGCCTGGATCTGCTGCCACCTCCTCGACCAACCAGGCGAGGAGGACCGAATGTACACGGCCTACGCCACGAGTGCGGATGGCCTCGTTTGGGAATGGCGGGGCGTCGCCCTGCAGAGGCGCCCCGGGATGTGGGATGCCCGAGGCGCCCGCGTCACCGCGGTGCTGCCCGACGGCCGGGCGGCCTACGACGGACGCGCCACCGCCGAAGAGAACTGGTTCGAACGCACGGGCCTCGCGTACGAGACCGGGGAGGCAGGCCGACTGCAACAGATAGACGCCGAACCAGTAGACGTCAGATACCTCGACATTCTGCCGCTCCCGAACGGCGACTTTCGGATCTACTACGAAGCAAGGCTCCCCGACGAGAGCCACGAACTACGCACGGAACTCATAACCCCAACCACGGACGAGAGGGCGGCTGAGGGGCGACAGGTATCGCGGTAACCGCTGGCGTATCTATCGGCGAGGTGCGGCTAGTGCGGCGGCGTAGATCCCCTAGATTGCCATGCTAGAGAATCTAGGACAACGAGACCCACAGGATCAGCGCAAAGACCAGCAGGAACATGAGGACCATCGCTGCCGCGAAGATCCCGAGCACGATCGCAAGCAACTTGAGGTTCGGCCTGAACGTGGAGCCAAGAGAGAGCTTCGCATCCTCGGGCCGCTCGGGATCGTAGTAGACGGTTACCTGCTCTCCCACCTTCGGCGGGGCGTTGGAACCGATCTTGCTCTGGAAATCGACCGTCCTGCCGTCAGCCGCCTGGAACCGTACGGACGGGAAGAGGAGCGTCCTCCGGTGATCCTGGCCGTAAGAGCTCCGAGACGTGTGGCCGGTAACCACGCCTACCGCCGTCAGTTGTTGGCTCTGCGTAGGTATCTCGCTCAAGGTCCTCTCCTCACCTCCAGGCGCCTGGTGTCAAAGACCACCGCCCATTGCGCCGACCTGTAAGGGCAGCCTAGCCGCCCGCAACCGGGGGAGCATCCCCCAAATGGACTATTTTCCGCGCGGCTCGCCCGATGGAGAGGTTTCTGGGCGTGGGCACACGCAAGTCTGTGCAACGCCGAGGGTTGGGTCCGCTTCTATCTCGCGCCGAGGGGCTGGTGGGAGACGTGCGGTTTTTCCGGGCGTACCGGGTCAGCGTGTTTACCCGTGGAGGCTTACGGCACCGCTACCATGGGGCTCGAATCCTTCTGGCCATACAGTACGGCGGTCGTATCTCGCACCGTCGAGCTGTGCGCCGGTCAGATGCACCCGCGTGAGGTTCGTCCCGCAGAGGTTTGCTCCCGAAAGGTTTGCACCCTCCAGGCCGGCACCCGCGAGGTCTGCGTCTCCGAGGTCGGCACCTTCGAGGGTCGCTTCGCTGAGGTAGGCCCAGGCCAGGTAGGCTCCGTGGAGGTTCGCCCCACGCAGGTCACTACCCTTCAGGTTGGCCCGCAAGAAATTGCAGGCCCCGAAGTAGAGCCCCGACATGTCACGGCCGCTCAGGTCTATGCGCCTCAGGTCTTGCTGAAAGCTTGCCATGAACTGCAGGACCCACTTGTCGATCCTGTCACCACGGTGCTGCTCTAGCGCCTCTGCAACCTCTTCACGCCGCAGTTCGCGCTCTCGGGCTGCAGAAGAGTTGCGGTTCTCGATCTCGCTCATCCGCGTGCTCACGAGGCTGCTCAAGAGATACTCGGAGACCAGTATCACCAGGCCGACGATCGCCGCCCCGAGCAATGCGGCACCGAGCTGGCTGCCGCTATCGGCCGGCGCTCCAGGCGGCCACGACAGGATCAGACCACCCAGCGCGCTTATCGCCAGTAGCGCCCCAACAGACCAATATACTTGCTGACGCCGCACAAGCTCACCCCCTACTCACGGCCCCCGGTGTCCGGTCGAAAACTGCCGCAGACACCGGAGCGCCTCGCTCCCTACCAGGCTCCTCACGGAGAATACCAATCATCAGACCGCGCGACCTCGGAAACGGTGACACATAAGAACGCTTTCCGAGATAGCACGCCATTCTCTCATCGCTCGCGAAACCTCGCTTTCCCCCAGGCAAGCTCCGGCAAACCTTCCTGATGCAGGCACGGATCCCGATCGGCAAGACCTGGGCCAAAGTCCTTCTTCCGGCAAGTCGCCGGCGCAGAGGCGTGCCTTTGCTCTTGCCCGCCTCGAGCAACGTACCATCAGCGCGAGCCATCGCAAGTCGGGACGATGCCTCGTGTGGGGTTTCGTGCTACGCTCGTGGCCGGCGGGATGCCGGTAGAACTTAGAGGTATCTCCGGCGCGCGGAGGCGTTGGTGCGGACGGTATGGTCAGTCGAGTTCGCCAGCCGGTCTTCCGGGCAGAGAGTAACGCAGCGTCCCGCCAGCTCTCTCCACAGAGAGGTGCCCACCTCCCGCCAACCCAGACAGCATCCTGTCCGCGTCCCTGACGGTCAGCGAGGTCTCCATTGCGGCCTCCGCCGGGGTGATCGAGCCCCCGTTATCCCGGATGGCCGACAGCAACTCGCGCTCCTTGTCCGGGGGACGTATCGTGCGCCGCTTTCTGGTTTCTTGCAGGGCTGTGGCGATGAGCGCGACAGCCGGGATCATCAGGCCGAAGGAGATCACCAGCGTACCAGGCGGGGCGAGGATGCCAAAGACGACCGCGCCGAAGACGAAGACGAGGCCAAGGCCAACTTTGACATAGTCGAGACCCTCTGGCCCCGGCTCATGCCGCTGGCGGTCTATCTCACCCAAACTTCACCTCCATAGCCGCGTACTCGAAGGTTACCGGATATTGTAATCCACCTTGCAATAGCAAACGCGGTTTCTTCCGCTCGCGTCCGGGCCGAAGCGAGTCAGGATATGGCCGTTCGGTCACGAGAACTAGCCGTTCGGACGATGAGCCGCCTCCCCACAAGACAGGTAAGCTACTGTACGACACATGGAGTAGGGTGAGGGCCTCGCGTTGCGTCCCCCGCCCGGACCAAGAAAGGCGGTGGCGATGAGAAGCATCGGCTCGTTGTTGGCCTCGGGAGACGTGGGCGCCCACGTCTTCTCCGTACAGAGAGGAGAGATGTAGATGCGCAGGTTGATGATCATGACGGCGATGACAATGCTGCTGGTTGGAGTTTTCGCCGCCGCCGCTTACGCGCGCACCTTTACTTGCACCGATCTGCCCTGTTACGGTACCTCGGATCGTGACGTTATCGACGAGCGTCCCGCCTCCGGTACACCCGACGAGATATTCGGCCGGGCAGGCGCAGACAACATAAACGCAGGGATCTATCCTTCCGACAGAGACATCCTTCGCGGCCAGAATGGCAACGATAGGCTCAAGACCGACGACGGTGACGGTCGCGACAGGGCATACGGGGGGGAAGGCACAGATACCTGTCGCGTCGATGAGGGTGACGCATACTTCGGCTGCGAAGCAGTGTATGTAGATGGCGTGTTCCTGCCCTGACACCGCGCTGTATGAAAACTGGCCGAGCGTTCAGAGTTAACGCAAGGGACGTGTAAGCAGCTGAGACCAGAACCGGAGAGGGCAGCTACGGAAGCGCCGCCTATCCAAGACCGTCTCCCCCACTCCCGGCGAGCAGTAGGGCGGCCCGGGGCTCTTTCGAGCTCCGGGCCGCATCGGGCTGGCGGAGCCGCCAACAGGCAAGCCTGTGCCGGCCTGCCAGGCGAGAGGGTCTTCTGAGCGTCTACTCCTCTAGTACCTTGCTTGCTTTGAGGTTCTTGGTGTGGCCGATGCGGCGGGTCCTGAAGCAACGGTGGATGGTCTTCCACGGAGGAAAGTCGTGGGGGAGCGAGCGTCGGGCGAACCCACAGCGCGAGCTAGGAGTTGACGTCGAGGACCTCGCGCGAGGCGCGTAGCCCAGGTCCTCCTGAGCCTTCGGAGCAGGGCAGACAAACCTCTATGTAGGACGTTCATCGTGGAAGAGGTATGCTAGCTAGGGTAGCGAACCATTACTCGATGCACGTTTTTGGGCCTTGACGCACTGGCCGTGGTTCTTGATCCCGAGTGCGCACGACTTCTTGCGGGCCGCTTCCACCACCTCACGAACCGAGTCGAGCACGAGTCGCGGTTGTTCCTGGTGTATGTAGTGGCCGCTGTGCGTCTCCGTTATGTGCCTGGCGCCGGGCACCTGGCTCACGAGGTTGGCCCTGGCCTCCACGATCACCCGAAATAGGAGCTCGCCGAGCCGCTCTGCCTGGTCGGCCGTCAGGGGCAGCGTGCCGTCCTTGACATAGGGTATAAGGTCGTAAGGCTCGTCCGAGGAGAGCACGATTAGGGGCATCGGCTTCAGGGGCGCTGTGATCAATGCCTGTTCGAGGTTTCGCTGGTGGCGAAACCTCTCCACAGCCGGGTAAAGGTCGATGGCCTCTTCCGGTGGATTGCCCAGGAGCACCTTCCAGTAGCCCCATTGCCGGTCGGTCAACGCTTTGCGCGCTTCGTAGGGGGTGTAATCGATGAGGACGAGTCCCGAGACATATTCGGGGTATTCGCTCGCAAAGAGCTTCGATATGGCGCCTCCCATCGAGTGGCCGACCAGAACGTAGGGACCGCGTTCTCCAGAGGCGCCGAGCAGGGCATGGAGATCGTTGACCGCATCCTGGAGCGTGGTCGGCTGGGGGGCCGGGTCGCTTCGGCTCGGCAAGAAGTCGCCTGTACCTTCACCGTCCGCGAGATAGGTTCCGGGACGGTCATAGACGCATACCCTGTTGGTCTCGGAGATCGCGGGCAAGAGCGCCTGCTCGGCCGGATCGCGCGTCTTGCTCCACGTTTCGGCGCGATCCCCGGCCCCCGAGACGAGCACCACGGTGGGAGAGCCTTTGCCGCGGCACTCCATGTACATCTCCCGGCCTCCGCCGATATCTACCAGGCCCGAGAAATCCTTGTTCTTGCCGAGCTGGCCCTTACCCGGGGTGCCTTTGGCAGGGTCGCTTTCGCCCGGGCTAGCAGCTAGCGCTGTGGCGGACGCACTCAGCACCACCGCCACGATGGCCGGCAGCAACACCAACATCGTCGTCTTCTTCGACACACCATCTCCAGATTCTAGAAGGAGGACAGGTAACGCTCCTGCGCCTACAAGCAGCGTCAGCAGGCCGCGGGCCAAAGTAGCATACTCCTGAGTGAGAGGTGGGCGTATCGCGTAGATGGGCTAGATTTCAATATTTCTTGACGGACTACAGCGCCCCTCCCCACCGCAGCGATCCTGCGCCCCGCGAGCCCAGCGTACTCTCGCTCCTTCTCTGCCCCACGAAGACGCGCCCCAACTCCTTGGAGGCAACCCAACTCGTCCCCGACCCACGAAGTGGGTCGAAGACGAGATCGTTTTCTCCCCCATGGGTACGACGGGGATGCGCCAGACGGAGGAGAGCTGGGAGGTAGGGTCCGGGCTGTTTATGAGGTCGTAGTTGAAGGCGTGCCTGGACTCCTTGCTCCTGCAC
>DASUPX010000511.1:0-7711 GCA_036280905.1 Rubrobacter sp.
GATGCCGTCTTCAAGAGCCTCATGGCGGATTCGCAGGCGCCTTCTAGCAGCGCCGCTTGACAAAGAGGAGCCTAGAACGCCGTGAAGCCGAAGTTCGTGATGTATTTGGACCGGGAAGCTACCCCCAGGCTTCGTGGTACGGGAAGAGAGTCTACTGAAGACCCAGGGACTATCGTGGCGCTCTGGGCGCACACCCCACGAGCCTCAGGGCCTTCAGCCGACCGCCACGCCGGGTTGAATGACCCGGGGCTCCTATTCCTTTGCTGCACACCACCACAGTTGCGTCAGAATCGGATCTCTGCGTGCCGGCAGCGCCATTTAGTTCGTCGGGTTGTAGTACGGTTGCAGTAAATCACCAAAACCGACCGAAGCTACTTCAGCGTGTATTCTACATTTTGCCTGCAAATTTGTGTTTTTCTGGAGTGGAGCCGAGGGGATTCGAACCCCTGACCTCCGCCGTGCAAAGGCGGCGCTCTCCCAACTGAGCTACGGCCCCAGGTGAGCCTGAACGGTCGAGTTATACCGCAGTTGCTGCGGATGGGCTAACGAAGTTGCGTTTGGAGTTGCGTGCCGTTCGTGGGGCTGGCCTGTTGGCGGCCTTGACAGATGAGCTATGTGCGATATGAATAGAGCAGTCGGTGCCCAAGCTTCTCCTTTCCCTTTCCCCATTACCCCTGAAAGGCGGGCACCGGCTTCTCTACTAGCGGGCTAGCTTATCACTTCATCCCCCCGATTTCGTGATGTTTTCGCGACGCTTAACGGAACTTAACGCCCGACAAGATGAGGGTCTCCGGTGCTGTTCTCGTCGGGGCGTGAGGAGCGGTACAATGGGCGGGATGTGAGATCCGTTGACCGAGAGGTGGGATAGGGATGGCCCTCTACGAGTACAAGTGCGCCGAGTGCGACGATCGCTTCGACCTGATGAGACCGATGAGCGATGCCGACGAGCCCGCGGATTGCCCCGAGTGTGGCTCGACGGAGTCGAGGCGTGTGATCTCCAACTTCGCCTCCATAACCCCGGGCGCCTCGGCCCTCTCGACGAACCCCGTGATGGACGCCCGTATGGCAAGGGGCGGCGGTGGTGGATGCTGCGGCGGGGGTTGCGGCTGCGGCTGACGAAGAGTTGGCCGGGGGGACGTCCGGTAAGCCTCCCGAAGACGTGCCGGACCTCGTCCTCAGGGGCATAGAAGAATTCAACAAGGGTGAGTTCTTCGAGTGCCACGAGTACCTCGAAGAGGCCTGGATGCACGAGTCCGGGCGCATCCGCTATCTCTACCAGGGCATCCTGCAGGTGGGCGTCGGGTTCTACCACCTCCAGAATGGCAACTGGCGCGGGGCCACCGGCCTGCTGCGCAACGGTACCACCCGACTCAAGGAGTTCGAACCAGCGGCCCTGGGCGTCGACGTGGCGAAGCTGATCCACCAGAGCGAGAACTGCCTCCGGCAACTCGAGACACTCGGGCGCGAGCGCATAGAAGAGTTCGACCAGTCAGAGATACCAAGAGTGGAGTTCGAGGTATAGCCGAGAAGCGTAGGGTGAGGGTTCAGGTGCACCCTTGCTAGTTCTGGATACCAAGCTCTTCGAGCGCGGTGGCGATCTTCTCGTAGCCGCTTTCGTTGGGATGTAACCCGTCGGAGCTGAGGCCCTTCTCGCCCAGGCTCAACTCGGCGTAAGGGATGCCGTTCTCGTCGGAGGAGGTTGCGATGTTGCGGTTTACCCTCTTGAGGTAGGGTTCTGCGACCTTGCCGGCGCGCGGCGTGTACCCGAGGCCAGCGGTGCGGATTACCGTTTCCTCCTTGGTAAGGCTCAGGATCTCCACAGTTATATCCTTCCAGTTGTCGTCTAGATCCCCAACGGCCGCGTGCAGGCAACGCTCGCCTTGCGCGCCCCCGCAGGTTTCGGCGTCGTAGAAGCCCCAGGCCTGTCCCAGATCGTTGATGCCGATGTTGTAAGTGACCACCTCGGCGCCGCGGAGCGCCCTCCGCATGGAAGGGTCGTTCCTGACGGCGTGCAAGAGTTGAGAGCTCGTCTGGCCGCTCACCCCAAGGTTGTCGAGCTCGACGCGGGCGCCCGTCTCTTCGCGGAGATGGTCCGCATACATGTCCACGTAGCCCCGCCGCGCGCCCACCCCCTCGGCAAGCGAATCGCCAAGGGCCACGTAGTTCCAGATATCGGCGTCTTCAGGAGAACTCGTCTCAGCCTCACGTTCTGTCGTCTCCGTCGTTGCCTGGTGCTCTGTGCCCGCTCCGTCCCCCCCATCGCCGTCCCGCCCACCGTCTCTGCTCTCCGAAGAGCAGGCCGTCAGGCCGGCGAACAGGAACACCAGAGCGACGATTCCGAGCAGCCTCACCGGTGGCTTCCCGGCCACGTAAGCCCGCGCCGGGCTGTCGGGCGAACGCGTCGGTTCTTCTGTGCGTGCAGCATTTCCTCATTCTACCGTTCGATTGGTGTGGACCATCGTCCTCATGCCCGGGAGGCTTCCTGGTTACTCGTTGCTGCTGTCCTCGACCGGGTCTTCGCGGTTGGATGAGCGGACGTGGGCGTCCCGGGAGGCTCCCAGGCCTGCGAACAGGAGGCACACCGTGATCGCCAGCAGCAACACCAGCGGCACGTTCCACGCGCCCGTCGCGTCGCGCAGCACGCCGAAAAGGAAAGGTCCCGAGGCGGCCAGCAGGTAACCGACCGACTGGGCCATGCCCGAGAGCGCGGCGGCGTGGCCGGGGTCTGGGGAGCGAAGCGGGAAGAAGGCGAGGGCCAGGCTGAATGAGGCTCCCTGCCCGAGGCCGAGGAGCACGACCCAGAGAGCAGGAGCGGCGGACTCCGCAAGCAGCAAACCCAGAGCGCCCGCGGACGACAGGATCACCGCCACCACCACGACGCCCCACTGGGAAGGTCTCCTCACAGCCAGCACGGGGGCCAGGAACATCGCCAGGATCGACACGGTCTGGGAGAGGCCAAGCATCCACCCCGCGTTGGCCGCGTCCATGCCCCCGTCCTGCAGGATCTCGGGGAGCCACGTCAGCGTCACGTAGTAGGAGAGCGACTGCAGCCCCATAAACAAGGTTACCTGCCAGGCCAACGAGGAGCGTAACAGGTCCCTGATAATGGGGGCGTTGGGATCGGACGATCGCGCGGGCAGATCCCTGCGTCCGAGCTGGGGCAACCAGGCGACGCAGGCGAGGAACGCGGGCAGGGCCCACACCGCAAGTGCCCCACGCCAGCCGATGCCGTCCAACCCGGTCAGGGGAACGCTCACGCCAGCGGCGATCGCGGCGCTGATGCCCAGGGAGGTGGAGTACACGCTGGTCATCAGGCCAGCCTTTTCGGGGAACTCCCGCTTGACGAGGCCGGGCAAGAGCACGTTGCCGAACGCTATCGCCGACCCAAGGATGGCCGTGCCGATGAAGAGCGTGGCGACGGTACCCACCGACCGAAACAGGATGCCGGCCGCGAGAACGAGCAGGCTTGCCAGCAACACGGCTTCCAGGCCGAACCGGCGGGCCACGCGTGGAGCGACGGGCGAGAGCAGGGCGAACGCCAGCAGCGGTAGTGTCGTAAGGAGACCCGCGGCCCCGTTGGAAATGCCCGTGTCCGCTCTTATCTCCCCGATCAGGGGCGCCACACCCGTGAGCGCCGGCCGCAGGTTGGCCGCGAGGAGCAGGATGCCCACCACGAAGATAAAGCCACGCAGGCGCGGACGCCAGGACGCCGTGTTGGAAGATTTCGGTTTGCCTATAGTCACTCCGCCAGATGCTACCCCGCAGAAGAGCGGAACAAACGCCAGGCGCGGACGTCGTGAAGAGCGGGCCGATTATTGGGGAAGGTTACAGGCATCAGGCTTCAGTAGATTTACCTGTAGCCTATTTCCGGACCATCGTTGCCGGGAGCTACACTAACCGACCTCGCCGGTCTTAGGGCTGGTCAGCAGGCGCGCGCCGGCGATGGCCGCGTCGAGTACGCTTCCGTCGGCGTCGAAGGATGGGTCGTAGGAGGCTATACCGGCAGCGGCGACGGTGAAGCGCTCGCGCACCAGGTCGAGGGCCTCTTCTAGTCGACCTCTGTCCAATCCTCCCGGGATGCCGTACTCATTGGCCATCCCGACCTCGGCGGCGTCCAGGACGTCCAGGTCGAGGTGCACGTAGACTCTCCCCACCCGGGATTGGAGATCATCCAACGCTTCTGCGAGGGCTTGCATTTGCTGTTCCCCGGCGTCTGGTCCGACGACGGTTACCCCGGAAGCGTCGAACCGTTCTAGCTCCGCTACGTCGGCAGCCCTGACCCCCGCCATGACGACGTTCTCTTCTGGGATCAGGACGAAGCCAGGCACGCCCCTTGCCATCTCCTTCCAGCAGTGGCCGACGGCCATCGCGAGGCCCATGCCGTCTATGAAGCCGGTGGTGGTCGTCTCGGGCGTGTTGAACTCCCCGTGCGCGTCGAACCAGACGATGCCAGGGTCCCAGGGGCCGAGACCGGCGAGGGATCCGACGGCCGCTGTGTTGCAGTTGCCGGAGAGAACCAGCGGCAACCGGCCCTCGCCAGCGGCGGCGCGTACCTGCCGCGAGACCAGGCTCTGCAGCTCGAAGGCGGTCGACACCTCGGCCGGCGGCTCGCTCTCGTGGCGCACGGTGATAACGCTCACCCCACGTCCGTCGGGCCGCAGGCTGGCACCTAGCCCGTTGTCCAGGAGGTGCTGGGGGCCAGCGCCCATCCTCAGGTCGGGGTTTCCCGAGTCGTAGGGCACGGCTATGATCAGAACGTCCCGATGGACCTGCACGATGGTCTCCTCTCTGGCGCCGAACCGGTACCGCTAGCGTTCGAAGTACCTCCACTCGCCTTCGGAGACCACCTCGACCTTCCCGTCCACGACCTTGATCGCCGTCTCGTCATCTATAGCGTACATCGGGTGATCCAACCTCGAAGCCGCCCGCTCCATCATGGCCATGTCTACGGCGACGGGGAAATAGTCCGCGCCGAGGTGGGGCCGTATGGAGAAATCCACGAGGCCCATACCCCAGGCGCTGCCGGCGCCACGCGGCGCGGGCTCCTCGAACTCGTCGTCGTAGTAGATACCTTCGCTCTCCAGCCGCTCCGGGTCGTAGTTCTGACCGGGCGTGAGCATGGTGCTGCCGGCGCTAATACCGAAGTACACCGCGCTCCTGAGCAAACCGGGTAGCTTCTCGGCGAAACCGGACTCCTGCATCCAGAAGCTCAGGTACCCGGTGTTGCCCCCGCTGACGAGGATGGCGTCGCAGGACTCGACGAACGGGAGCCAGTGCTCCTCCTCGATGGTTGGCAGGGCCGTGAGCTCCAGGGTGCCAAGCTCGCCCCAGCCCATCGCGCCGTAATGCTTCGCCATCTCGTAGGCATCTTCGGGGCCGTGGGGAGAGGCGTAGAGGGCGGTGTTGATCTGGACCGCCCGACAATCCTCTACGGGCCTGCCGAGCAGCTCCACGAGCGCCCCGCGTATCGAGTCGTTCGTGGCGCCGACGGACGTGAGTAGAAGCTTCATACGGTCCTCCATGGGGTCATCCTCCGTTTCCAGTCGCCCGATACGTGAGGGCGACGACGCCAGTATCGAACGTCCTGGTCTCCACCAGGCTCAGGTTTCTCGTGCCGCTGCCTTCGGAGAAGAGACGTTTGCCGCCGCCGGCCACCGCGGGGGCGACGCGCAGGCGATACTCGTCCACGAGGTCGTGCTCCATCAACGTCTGCATCAGGCTCGCGCTGGCGAGCAACAGGATATCCCCGCCGGTCTGCTTCTTGAGCCAGGCAACCTCCTCTGGCACGTGGTCCTCGAAAAGCGTGGTGGGATTCCACGACAGGGGCTCCGTGAGGGTTGTCGAGGCGACGTACTTGGGCAGGGAGTTCATCTGCTCGGCGATCTCCGACTCGTCCGTGGCGGTGGGCCAGAACTCGGCAAACTCCTCGTAGGTCACCCTCCCGAGAAGCAGGGCGTCGCTTGCGAGCAGCTCTTCGTGGGCTGACCTGGAGAGCTCCTCGCTCCAGAAAGGAAAAAACCATCTGTCCGGCGCCTCCACGACGCCGTCCAGCGCAATGTTCGTGGACGCTACTACCTTCCCCACCCCATCCTCCTTCGACGTCGATGTTCTCTACGATGCCCCTGACAGGTAACCGGAGAGGCTCTCCAGACCGCCCGCCCAGCCGTGCCGGACGAGATCCCGGTCCTCCCCCGACGGGAGACCGGCGTGCCTGACGGTGACCCTCGTAGACCCCGCCAGCTCCTCGAACGTAACCGTGACCAGCCTCTCAAGCGGCATGCCTGACCCCGCCCCGTAGCGCGTGGGAGGGACCACGTTGCCCTCCTTATCCGCGAAGGAGTCGGTGAAGACAAGCAGCTCCGGCGCGACGATCTCGCGGAACACACCCGTCACCCAGAAGTCCAGGCCACCGGGCGCGCGCATGCAGCGGAGGAAGGTGCCGCCCGGACGGAGGTCGATGTCGCAGTACGGCATCGTGAAGCCCTCTGGACCCCACCAGCGCCTCACACGCTCTGGCTCCGTCCACGCCCGGAATACGAGCTCGCGCGGCGCGTCGAAGTCGCGCGTTACGACGAGCTCCCCGGGGCGGGGATCATCGCCCGCCGCCACCCTCCCCCTCTCTCTGTATCTCCTGCAGGTAGTCTTCCAGGCGGTCGAGGCCCTCTTCCCAGAAACGACGGTAATGCTCCACCCAGTCTGCGGCCTCCTTCAGGGGCCGCGCCTCTAGCCGGCAAGGCCGCGACTGCGCCACGCGGCCGCGCGAGATCAAACCGGCCCGCTCGAGCACCTTCAGGTGCTTGGAGACGCCGGGGAGGCTCATCTGGAATGGCTCGGCCAACTCCTTGACGGAAGCCTCACCGGAGGCCAACCGAACCAGAATCTCCCGCCGGGTAGGGTCCGCAAGGGCCGCAAACGTACTGTCAAGCGTGCTCGATGACATCTTATATAACCTTTCGGTTAATTAACTAACTAGCAAAATACAACCGAAAGGAACGTGTGTCAAGCGGCGCGACAGGTGGGTCCAGTGGGTTCCGCGTGGGAAGAGCGCAACGATTGCCGGGTAGGGCCGGTGTACTTCCCTGGCTTTGTTCTATTTCGTGGTTGGCGGTGTCAACGGCCGCCTTCGCCGTCGGGCATCTCGGCGGGCACCTCTTCGCTGGACACCTCGCTCCGGGCTTCTCCTACGGCCTCTTCGTAGAGGCGCTCTGCCTCTGCCTCTTCCTCCTCCTTGCGCCGGGCCGCCTTGACTTCCTGTCCGTAGGATGAGTTCCCATCTGTGCCGTTGGTTGCCTCCATAAAGGGTCGGAGCAAGTCTATAGGGACCGGCAGGATGATGGTGGAGTTCTGGTTGACGGCGATCTCGCCCATCGTCTGGAACAGCCTCAGCTGCAGCGCCGTCGGGCTCTCCAGCCGGTCCGCGGCCTGCCTCAGGCGCTCGGAGGCCTGGTACTCGCCTTCTGCTGCGATGATCTTCGCACGCCGCTCCCGCTCGCTCTCCGCCTGGCGGGCCATCGCCCGCTGCATCTGCTGCGGGATCTCCACGTCCTTGACCTCTACCACGCTCACCTTGATGCCCCAGGGGTCGGTCTGCTCGTCGATGATCGACTGCAGCTCCTCGTTTATGCTCTCGCGGTTGGTGAGCAGGTCGTCGAGGTCTTTCTGCCCCAGCACGCTTCTCAGGGTGGTCTGGCTGATCTGGCTGGTGGCAAGA
>DASUPX010000512.1:0-6383 GCA_036280905.1 Rubrobacter sp.
GTGGGCGAGGGGCAGATCCTCGGCCAGGTCCGCGAGGCTTACAGGATGGCGACCGTGGAGCATTGCGCCGGCCAGATCCTCAACCGCCTCTTCCACACCTCGCTGAGGATTGGCAAACGGGTCCGCTCGGAGACCGGGATAGGCGATAGCTCTCTCTCCGTGCCGCGTGTGGCTGTCAAGCTCGCCGAGAACGTCTTCGGCTCGCTCGCCGGGAGGCGGGTCCTGGTGCTTGGTGCCGGAGACATGAGCGAGCTCGTCGTCAAGCAACTCAAGAGCAGGGGGGTCTCCGAGCTCCTCATCGCCAACCGTACTGCTGAAAGGGCCAGGTTGCTCGCGGACCGAGTGGGGGGCAGGGCCGTCTCGTTCGACGCCATAGACCGTGAGCTGAGCGGGGTCGACGTCGTGGTCAGCTCCACCGGCTCGGGGGAGTGGGTGCTCCGGAGCGAGGCCGTAGCCGGTGCCACCGAGTCGAGGGAAGACCCGCTGTTCCTCATAGACATCGCCGTGCCGCGGGATGTGGACCCCGTGGTCCAGACGCTGGAGAACGTCTACCTCTACGACATCGATGACCTGCAGGCCGTGGTCGAGCGGAACGCGGAGGGCCGCCAGGAGGCCGCGGAAGAAGGGGAGGCCATGATCTCCCCGGCCGTGCTGGAGTTCACCGGTTGGCTCTCCACGCTGCACGTCGTGCCCATGATCCAGGAGCTCCGCGATGGGGCCGAGCAGATCCGACGCCACGAGCTTGCGCGCGCCCTGAAGAGGATGGACCTACCGCCCGAAGAAGCCGCCGCCGTCGAGCGTATGAGCCACTCGCTCGTCAACAAGCTGCTGCACGGTCCTATCCAGGAGATCAAGGCCCGCGCCGAGGCCGGCTCCCCGCTGGAGAGCTCCGAAGTGAGGCGCACGCTCCTCGCCCTTGACGGCCTCGACGTGGAGCTGCACCGCTCGCGCCACCGTCCCGGATGACCCCGGGCCACCGCGCCATCCTGGGTACGCGTGGCTCCAGGCTCGCCCTCGTGCAGGCCGGGGGGTGCGCCGCAACCCTGCGCGCCGCCGGCATCGAAGTGGAGGTGCGCGTCATAAGGACGACGAGCGAGCACCTTCCCGACACCCCGCTCTCTGTGATCGACCAGCGCGACGTGTTCACCCGACAGCTCGACGAGGCCCTGCTGTCGGGGGAGATAGACCTCGCCGTGCACTCGCTCAAAGACGTTCCCACGGACCTTCCGGAGGACGTTTCGCTCTCTGCCATCACGCGTCGTCACGACCCATCGGACGTGCTCGTCTCTGAGGGACGCTACACCCTGGATAGCCTGCCGCACGAGGCGGTCGTCGCCACCTCGAGCCTTCGCCGAAAGGCCCAGCTCCTGCACCACAGGCCGGACCTCAAGATCGTCGGGATCAGGGGCAACGTGGACACGCGCGTGAGCAAGATGCGCGGGGGCGCCGCCGACGCGGTGGTGCTGGCCCGCGCCGGCCTCGAACGCCTCGGCCTAGACGCCCCGCACACCGTGATCCCGCCGGACGTCGTGCTCCCCGCCGTCGGCCAGGGTGCCCTGGCCGTGGCCATGAGGAGAGACCATCCGCTCCTCGAACCGGTTCGCGAGGCCCTCAACCACGAGCCTACCGAGAAGGCGATCCTCGCGGAGCGGGCGATGCTCCGCACGCTGGAGGGAGGCTGCAGGGTCCCTGTGGGTGCGACCAGCGCCGTTGGTGGTGGGGTGGTCAGCCTACGAGGGCTCGTAATCTCCCCCGACGGAGCCCTTGCCTATCGCGGTCAGGCCGAGGGCGGGGAGCCAGAGGAGGTCGGAAGGCGGCTCGCGTTGGACCTGCTTGAACAGGGCGCTGCTGTGGTCCTCGGCGAGGTCAGGGAGGTGAGGCGGTAGATGTCCCGGACGTTCGACGGTGCCGTAGTCCGTGGCATCCTGGGCTCGACCAGGACCGGCATAGAGGCCGTGGTTTCGGGACCGGCAGACGCCGAGCAGCATGGCTACTCGCTTCTTTCGCCGGGGGTGGGACCGTGATCTACCTCGTCGGAAGCGGACCGGGAGATCCCGGACTGTTCACGGTCAAGGGCGTGAGATGCATGGAGGAAGCCGACGTCGTCGTCTACGACAGGCTCGCCCCGGAGGCGCTCCTGAAGCATGCGGAGCCGGGGGCTGAGAAGATCTACGTCGGAAAGAAGCCTGGCAATCCCACGATGTCTCAGGAGGAGATCAACGACCTCCTCGTGTCCATCGGCCACGAGGGCAAGACGGTCGTGCGCCTGAAAGGCGGCGACCCGTACATCTTCGGCCGTGGCGGGGAGGAGGCGATCGCCCTGTTGGAGGCCGGGCTGCCCTTCGAGGTGGTCCCCGGCGTGACGAGCGGCGTCGCCGCCCCCGCCTACGCCGGCATTCCCGTGACCCACAGGCAGGTCTCGACCAGCGTCGCCTTCGTCACGGGCCACGAAGACCCGACCAAGGGCCGAACGGACGTGGACTGGGCCAGGATCGCGAACGGGGCGGACACGCTCGTGCTGTACATGGGCGTCGGACGGCTGGCGGAGATCTCCGCCGGCCTTATCTCCGCCGGAAAGCCGCCGGATACACCCGTGGCCTGCGTCAGGTGGGGGACCATACCGGAGCAGAGAACGGTCACGGGGACGCTGGAGAACATAGCGGACCGCGTCGCCGAGGCAGGCCTGAAGCCGCCGGCGATCATCGTGGTCGGTGATGTGGTCTCCTTGCGCGAGGCCGGCCTGGACTGGTACGAGAGGCGGCCGCTCTTCGGGCGAAGGGTGGTTGTCACCCGCGCCCGGGCCCAGGCCGGCGAGCTCTCCGTCGAGCTGGAGCGGCTAGGTGCTGAGGTCTACGAGTTCCCGACCATCGAGATCTCACCCCCCGAGAATTTCGGACCCCTCGACGAGGCCATACGGGAGCTTGACTCTTTCGACTGGCTGGTCTTTACCAGCGTGAACGGCGTGGAGGCCTTCGTGGGGCGGCTGCGGCGCCACGGGCTAGACCTGCGGGCGGTGCCGCGCGGCGCGAGGGTCGCCGCCATCGGGCCGGCGACGGCCGAGAGGCTGGAGGAGGCCGGACTGAGGGTCGACGTGGTCCCCGCCGAGTACAGGGCCGAGGCCCTGATCGGGGCCCTCGAGGCCGGCTCGCTCGCCGGGAGGCGCGTGCTCATCCCCAGG
Organism: Rubrobacter sp.; assembly: GCA_036280905.1. GTDB lineage: Bacteria > Actinomycetota > Rubrobacteria > Rubrobacterales > Rubrobacteraceae > Rubrobacter_D. The sequence goes on from DASUPX010000512.1 coordinate 3,179, forward strand.
GCGAGGGTTGCGAGGGAGATCCTACCCCAGAAGCTCGAGGAGGCCGGCGCCGAGGTGGTCGTACCTCCCGCCTACGAGTCGGTACCGTCTTCTGCGGGCAAGAACGAGCTATCCCTGAGGCTACGAAACGGGGAGGTTGACTGCGTGACGTTCACGGCGAGCTCAACGGTGGAGAACTTCGTGGCGGCGTTTGGAGGAGAAGAGGCGGCGCTGCTGCTCTCCGCGACACGGGTGGTCTGTATAGGCCCGATCACGGCGGGCACCGCCCGCGAGCGCGGCCTGCGCGTCGACGCCGAAGCCGCCGAATACACCATTCCGGGCCTCGTAGAGGCGGTCACGAACCTCCTCGCGGGCGGCCCGGCGAAGAGGAGTGAGTGATGGCTTTTCCCCAACAAAGGCTTAGAAGGACCAGGCGCACGGCCGGCTTGCGGGGCCTCGTGCGCGAAACGCAGCTCTCGCCCGAGGACTTCGTATACCCGATCTTCGTGGTGGCCGGGGAGGACGTGAAGAACCCCATTGCCTCGATGCCCGGCATCTCCCAGCTCTCGATAAGCCACGCCGTTGCCGAGGCCGTGCGAGTTCACGAGCTAGGCATCCCGGCTGTCCTGCTCTTTGGTATCCCGGACCACAAGGACGAGGCCGCGAGCGGGGCCTACGACCCCGAGGGCATCGTTCAGCTCGCCACCCGCGCCATAAAGGACGCCGCGCCAGACCTGCTCGTCGTGACCGACGTGTGCCTGTGCGAGTACATGAGCCACGGTCATTGTGGCGTCGTCGAGAAGGAGACCGGCGTGGTCCTGAACGACGTGAGCCTGGAGCTGCTAGCCAGGACCGCGGCTTCGCAGGCCGAGGCCGGCGCGGATATCGTCGCCCCCTCCGATATGATGGACGGGCGTGTGGCCGCCATCCGCTCCGAGCTCGATAGCGAGGGCTTCGAGAACACCCCCATAATGGCCTACGCGGCCAAGTACGCCTCCGCCTTCTTCGGCCCGTTCCGCGACGCCGCCGACAGCGCTCCGAAGTTCGGCGACCGGCGCAGTTACCAGATGGACCCGGCCAACGCCCGCGAAGCGCTCGTGGAGACCGGCCTCGACGTCGAGGAGGGCGCAGACATCGTTATGGTCAAGCCCGCGTTGCCCTACCTCGACGTGCTGCGCCGGGTCCGTGAGACCACCAACCTGCCCCTGGCGGCGTACAACGTGAGCGGAGAGTATGCGATGCTCAAGGCGGCAGCCCAGAACGGTTGGCTCGACGAGGAGCGGGCGGTCATAGAGACGCTAACCGGCATAAAGCGCGCCGGGGCCGACATCATCATCACCTACCACGCCCCCGACGCGGTCCGTTGGTTGTCCGGGTGAGGGTACGTTACATGTAAGGACGGTCCGTCGGCGGGCGCTTCGCGAAGCCCCCCTACCATGATCCGGGAGACCGGCTCCTCTGGTTGGCGGAGGGCGGATTGCGGATCACGCCCCGCGCGCGGAAGAGGTCCAGGCTTCCACCTGCCTTGCCCTGAGAGGTCTCGTAAAATTGACGGGAATCGTGAAAAGATGACCGCCAACCGCTCCAGACGGAGGTATCAATTGCGTTACGTGTTGCTGATCGTGGGAGGATTGATGGACCTCGTCGGCGTCGTATGGTTGCTGCAGGGCCTCGGCGCCCTGCCCGGAAGCTTCATGACCGGGCAGCCGTTCTGGGCCGTAATGGGCGCGATCTTCCTGGTCGTCGGTGGTTTGCTGGTCTTCGCCGGGCTTCGGTCTGGTTGACGCCCCGTAGCAGCCCGCCGTCCCTCTATCTGGGGTAAGCTTTGTCACGGCCGTCTGGCGTTGGCCGTATTAGACTTGGTATAGGTATAGCGAAGGGGGCTGGCGCGTTTGCAGGGTAGTGGAGAGAGCGTCGACGCGAGGACACTGCTCGCCATGGACCGTTCGGCGAGGTTGATGGAGAGGGCTTCCGGCCTGATCCCCGGTGGTGTGAACAGCCCGGTGCGGGCGTTCCGGTCGGTAGGGGGGGACCCGCTGTTCATGGAGCGTGGGCAGGGTTCGCGCGTCTTCGACGTGGACGGCAACCCGTTCATCGACTACGTGATGAGCTACGGGCCGCTCGTCCTCGGGCACGCCTACCCCGAGGTGATCGAGGCGGTAGAGAACACGGCCAGGAAGGGCACCACCTTCGGTGCCCCCACGGAGCTCGAGGTCGAGCTCGCCGAGACCGTGTGCGAGGCCGTTCCCTCCGTCGAGATGGTCAGGATGACCAACTCAGGGACGGAGGCGACGATGAGCGCCATCCGGCTCGCCCGCGGATACACTGGTCGCGAGAAGATCCTCAAGTTCGACGGCAACTACCACGGGCATGGTGACGCCCTGCTCGTTGCGGCCGGTTCGGGCGTGGCGACCCTTGGTCTCCCCGACAGCCCAGGCGTTACACGTGGGGCGGCCAGAGATACGTCCGTGCTTCCCTACAACGACCTTGAGGCGGTGCGCGACCTCTTCGGGCGCGAGGGCGGGGAGTTCGCCGCCATCATCGTGGAGCCGGTCGCGGGAAATATGGGGTGCGTCCCGCCGGCAGAGGGGTATCTGGAAGGACTGAGGGAGATCACGCGCTCAAGCGGGACTGTCCTGATCTTCGATGAGGTAATGACCGGCTTCAGGCTCGCCCGCGGCGGGGCACAGGAGCGCTTCGGCGTCACGCCCGATCTGACGTGCCTGGGCAAGATCATCGGCGGCGGCCTCCCTGTCGGGGCCTACGGTGGGAGGCGTGAGATCATGGACCTGGTAGCCCCTTCCGGCCCCGTATACCAGGCAGGCACCCTCTCGGGCAACCCGCTGGCTATGGCCGCAGGCCTCGCGACCCTGCGTGTGGCCGGCCAGCCCGGATTCTATGATCGGCTAGAGGAACTTGGCGCCCGCTGGCGCGTGGGTATGGAGGCGGCTGCCTCGGCTGGGGACCGCTCCTACACCGTCAACCAGGTCGGCTCCATGGCAAGCATCTTCTTTACCGAGGGCCCCGTAACGGACTTTGGATCTGCCGCCGCTTCCGACACGAAGGCGTTCAAGGACTTCTTCTGGCACATGCTCTCCCGCGGGGTCTACCTGGCCCCGAGCCAGTACGAGGCCGGTTTTATCTCCGCTGCCCACTCCGAAGTGGATCTGGGCAGGACCTTCGAAGCGGCCAGCGAGTGGTACGCCCGGAGAGACTAGATGGAGGA
>DASUPX010000513.1:0-4905 GCA_036280905.1 Rubrobacter sp.
GGCCCAGGATCACATCCCCATGCCCCTTGATGAGGCCGTTCTCGACTATGTGGTGCTCGGGCCAAGAGAGGAGCGCGCCGATCTCGATAGGGTCCTCGTGGTCGCCGCGCAGCGGGAGATGATCTCGCGCTACACCACGGCGGTCAGGGCTGGGGGTTTGAAGCCAGAGGGTGTAGACGTCAAGGCGCTCTCGCTCACGCGGTCCACACTTCCCGACCCCTTCTTCGGGGAGGATGGGGCAGTGCTGCTGCTTGACGTTGGGTCGGAGATCACCAACCTCGTCGTGGCAGACCGGGGCAACCCGGTACTCACCCGCTTCGTGCCCGTGGGCCTGGCGGACTTCGTGGCCGCCGTGTCAGAGCTGGCCGACCTTCCCGATGACGAGGCCGAGAGGCAGGCGCTCGACCCGAGGGTCAACCTTGGAGATGTCCGGGTCGAGGAGGAGCCGCAGCAGGAGGAAGCGGTGGCCGAGGAGGATCAGGAGACGGAGCCTTTCGACCCGGCGCTCGCCTATGATGTAAGGCGCGGGCTGGAGGGCGCGGCCCAGACGCTCGCCGACGAGGTGCAGCGCTCCATCGAGCATCACCGCTCGCAGGAGGCCGCCCGGGACGTTTCCAGGGTGCTCATCTCTGGTGAGGCGGCCCTCATACCCGGCATCGACGTTTACCTCGGGGACCTGCTCGGTGTTCCCACAGGCCGTGGCAAGCCCGTGGACAAGCTCTCCGCCAACCGTTCCAACATCGAGGACGAGCAGCTCAGGGCCATGGAGCCCGTGCTCGCGGTGGCGTTCGGCCTCGCCATGGAGGACGAATGAGGCGTATAAACCTGCTTCCCCCCGACGAGCGGGGCAGGGCCGCAGAGAGGTTCGGCGGGAGCGTGCTCGGCATCCTGCTCATCGCCGGGGCCCTCGTGGTCGTCGTGATGGTCGGTGTGTACCTGCTGATGCTCCTGAGGTTGAACGACCTTGAGGATCAGGTCGCCCAGTTGGACAACGACATCGCGCAGCAGAACGCCCGCCTGGCGGAGTTGAGCCCGTACAGGGACCTCCAGGCGCAACTGGACGCCAAGAAGCCCGTGGCAGACGGCATCTACAGCACCCGCTTCGCGTGGGATCAGTTCTTCCAGGGCCTCGCCTTCGTGGTGCCGGAGAGCACGGCGCTGAACGCCCTGGCGGCCGAGGCCTCACCGGTCGATCTCGATGCGCCACCCGAACAGCCACTCGAACCGGCGGGCACGGTAACCTTTACCGGCATCGCGCTGCCCCGGTTCGAGAACGTCGCAGATTTCGTCGTGCGGATGGACAACCTTCAGTACCTCGCCAACGCGGAGCTCGACCTGGCGTCGCGAGAGGCAAACTCGGAGGACTCGGCCGTAACCTTCGAGGTCGCCTCGGCGCTGGTCACGATCGCCGGGGAGAACGGCACGGAGGTAAAGATCGAAGGCGCCTCTCAGGATGAGCTCGCGGCCGAAGAGAGGTCCTCCGGCACCCGCGAGGTCGCGCGCGTCGAAAACGTCGGCGCGCCTGGCGGACCGGGAGGCGGAAACAGGTGACCAACAGAAACATCCTCATCCTCGGCGCCCTTGGCATCGTGATGCTCATCATCCTGTACTACTTCCTCCTCTTGAGCCCTTTGCTGCAGAACCTCGACGCCCAGGCCCAGGCGAAGGAGAGCAAGCAGGCCCAGCTCGAGCAGGTCCAGCAACAGGTCAACGAGCTCGAGGAGGTCAGGCGTCAGTCCCCCGACATCGAGCGGCAACTTCTGGAGCTGAGCAAGCGGATCCCCGCGCAACCACAGGTCCCCACCTTCGTAGTCCAGGTACAGGAGATAGCGGACGCCTCGGGAGCGACCCAGCTTACGGTTGATCCCGAGCCCGCAACCTCGCCCGAGGGTGGTGGCGACTACAGGGAGCTCCCGGTTACAATGCAGTTCACGGCGACCTACGATGAAATGCAGGACTTTTTGTTGCGGACACGTAACCTCGCGAGGCTTGTGACGGTAACCAACGTCACCTACTGCCGGCCCGAGGCGGAGACGGGGCAGTCCGAGAACGCCCCCACCTGCCCGTCGCTTCCAACCGGAGATGTAGGGGAGGAGACCACGACGCTCGACCCGTCCGTGGAGACCGTCCTCGCCGTGGAGATAGCGGCGGACATCTACTACCAGCCGACCGACGCCACATCGGGTGAGGTCCCCCCGACCGTGGTCCCGGAGACCACCACCCCCGAGCAGCCTGAGGAGACGACCAGTGGCGGATAGGATAAGGTTGCTGGGGCGTCGCATCGCCGACTCTGGTTCGACCCTTGCCGACGCCCTCGTGCGGGACAACAGGGTGCTGCCTCCTGTGCTCGCCGTGCTCGCTCTGTTCGTGATCGCCTGGGTCCTTGCCGGGGTCTTTATGGGGGACGAACCCGACCAGCAGACCGTGGCCCACAGGGCCGACCTCGCCCAGACCGAACTGGCCCAATCCGACGGCGGGTCCGGAAGCGACCCCGCGCCCGGCGTGGAAAACCGCGACGTTGACTCCTACGCCGCCTACCGCAGCAAGGACCCCTTCCGCGAACTGTTCTCCTCCGAGAGCACGACCCCTGAAGGGACCACACCGGATTCCACCACCGGCGGCCCCCGCCCGGGTGGCGGAGCAGGGGCCGGTAACACCACCCGGGATACCGACTCCGACGGCCTGCCTGACCGCAGGGAACGGAGGACCGGCACCGACCCCAACAACCGGGATACGGACGCCGACGGCACCCCTGACGGCTCCGATGATGACGCCAACGGAGATGGTCGACCCGATGCCGGCGGTACAGGCGCGGGTACCGGGTCCGGTACCGGGTCGGGGACGGGTTCGACGCCGGGCAGCCCCGGGCAACCCGGGCGTGGCGACGACCGGGGTGGCGATCGGGGCGACGACCGTGGCGACAGCCGCGGTGACGGCCTGCTTAACAGCGGCGGAACGCTGCCTCTTCCCTAGGAAAGTTCCCGACCTTGCGGGTGTTCACCTCGATATCCCCACGTCACCACGCAGCGCGGCGCGCGGCCAACCACTGGCCGGGGCACCTGCTGATCGGTAGCGTGTGATGACGCCGTCGGGTGCGGGGCCAGAGGGTGCCGGTTTCCTGGCTGACCTGTACGCGCTCACGGGCAAGGTCGCCGTGGTGACGGGCGCAACGGGCGTGCTCGGCGGCGCGATGGCGAGGGGACTATCGCGGGCAGGCGCGAAGGTCGGCGTGCTCGGCCGGCGCGTGGAGAAGGCCGAGGAGGTCGCATCAGCGCTGACGCGGGGTGGCACGGAAGCGCTGGCGCTCCCGGTCGACGTGCTCGACCGGGGTCAGCTAGAGGCTGCCCGGGAGGCCGTTCTGGAGCGTTGGGGAAGGATCGATGTGCTGCTGAACGCCGCCGGGGGCAACGTGCCCGGGGCCGTCGTGGGAGAGGACGACAGCTTTTTCGAGATGTCGCGGGGCGCCCTCGGGGAGGTGCTGGACCTCAACTTTATGGGAACCGTGTTGCCGACGCAGGTCTTCGGGGAGGCCATGATTCGGGGGGAAGGCAGGGCCGAGGGGTCCATAGTAAACGTCTCATCGATGGCAGCACAGCGTCCGCTGACGAGGGTGGCGGGCTACTCGGCGGCGAAGGCGGCGGTTGAGAACCTCACCCGCTGGCTCGCGGCCGAGCTGGTCCGCAAGCACGGGCCAGGCCTCAGGGTCAACGCCGTCGCGCCTGGGTTCTTTCTGGGGGATCAGAACCGGGCGCTGCTCGTTGGCGAGGACGGCTCTCTCACCGGACGGGGAAGCACCATCATCGAGCATACTCCCGCTGGGCGGTTCGGCGAGCCGGATGACCTCGTCGGTGCGGTGGTGTGGCTCTGTGGCCCGGGCGCCCGCTTCGTGAACGGCGTCGTGATCCCGGTCGACGGCGGCTTCAGCGCGTTTGGCGGGGTCTAGCCCGGCGCCCCGACCGGGGCGTGCTAATCTACCCGCAGTTGTCGTTCGTATGCGGAGGCGTTTCTTGAGGTTTGGTTTTTCTACGGCGGGCGAGTCACATGGTCCCGCCGAGGTCGCCCTGGTGCACGGGGTCCCGGCCGGTCTGGGCCTGGTTGCCCGGGACGTGAACAGGGACCTGGCGCGCAGGCAGAAAGGTTATGGTCGCGGCGGACGCCAGAAGATCGAGCGTGACGAGGTCGAGTTCCTCGGGGGGGTACGCCACGGGTACACGCTCGGATCCCCGGTGGCCATGCTCATCAGGAACAACGATTACGCCAACTGGGAGCACCGCATGACGCCAGAACCGGTGGAAGACCCACCGGAGCCGATCACGCTCCCCCGTCCCGGGCACGCCGACCTGGCCGGGATGCAGAAGTACGACTTCGACGACCTGCGAAACGTCCTGGAGCGCTCCAGCGCCCGCGAAACCACCGCGCGGGTCGCGGCCGGCGGCGTCGCCAGAAAGCTACTCTCCGAGTTCGGGGTTGAGATCACGAGCGCGGTCTACAGGATCGGGGCTGTAGCCTACCCGAAGGAGAATGCCGCGCTCGAGGCCGCAAGTGCAGACGAGTCGGAGGTCAGATGCCCGGATCCCGAGGTTACGGAGCGGATGAAGGCCGAGATCGACGCCGCCCGTTACGCCCGAGACGCCCTGGGAGGCGAGTTCGTGGTCGTTGCAAGGGGGCTTCCGCCCGGGCTTGGCTCCTACGTGGACTGGCGCGACAAGCTCGACGCCAGGCTAGCGGCGGCCATGATGTCTATAAACGCCATCAAGGGCGTGGAGTTCGGGATGGGCTTCGAGCTTGCGGCCCGCCGCTCGAGCGAGGTGCAGGATGAGATCCTTCGCGAGAACGGCCGCCTGGCCCGCAACACGAACCGCCTTGGCGGCTTCGAAGGCGGGATGACCAACGGGGAGCCCGTGG
>DASUPX010000514.1:0-4179 GCA_036280905.1 Rubrobacter sp.
GGTCGTGGAAGGCGTAGAGGGCCGGGTGGAGGTCTCGAGCGAGCTGGTGGTCCGCTTCGACTACGGTCACCTCCAGCCGTGGATCGTCGTGGAAGGCCGCGAGGTACACGCCGTGGCGGGTCCGGACGCACTGTGGCTACGTGCCTCGGCCCCCCACGAGGAGATCGACGGCAACGTCGTCTCCCGGTTCACGGTAGCGGAGGGGGAACGCATCCCGTTCGTCCTCACCTGGGCGCCTTCCTACAAAGAGCGTCCCCTGGCCATCGACGGGCTGCAGGCGGTCGATGACACGAAACGCTTCTGGGAGGGTTGGGCCTCCGGCATCGACTACACAGGTCGCTGGCAAGGGGCCGTCCGTCGCTCGCTAGTGACGCTCAAAGGGTTGACCTACGAGCCGAGCGGCGGCATCGTCGCCGCTGCCACGACCTCTCTCCCCGAGACCATCGGCGGCTCCAGGAACTGGGACTACCGTTACTGCTGGCTGCGCGACACCGCCTTCACCCTTGGCGCTCTGGTAGGGGCCGGCCTGCGGGAGGAGGCTAGATCCTGGCAGCAGTGGGTGCTCAGAGCCGCCGCCGGTAATCCTGCCGACGCCCAGATAATGTACGGCATCGACGGCACGAGGCGTCTACCAGAGTACGAGCTACCCTGGCTCTCCGGCTACGAGGGCTCCTCACCCGTTCGCGTGGGCAACGATGCCGCGGGGCAGGTCCAGCTCGACGTGCCCGGCGAGGTGCTCGGAGCGGCACAGGCGGGCCGTGTGGCGGGGATCATGACCTCCGCGAGGGGCTGGGAACTCCAACAGTGGATCGCCGGTCGACTCGAAGGAGCCTGGAAGCGGCCGGATAATGGCATCTGGGAGTCCCGCGGGGAGAAGCAGCACTTCGTCTACTCAAAGGTGATGTGCTGGGTAGCGTTCGACTCGCTGGTCAAGGGCGTCGAGAGCTTCGGGCTCGAAGGCCCCGTAGACCGCTGGCGCGCCGTGCGCGACGAGATCCACGCCGACGTCATGGAGAGAGGCTTCAGCGAGGAAAAAGGATCGTTCACCCAGGCGTACGACTCCGACGTGCTCGACGCCTGCGCGCTCCTCATCCCGCGGGTGGGGTTCTTGCCCTACCACGACGAGCGCGTGGTAAGTACCGTCGAGACTATCAGGGACCAGCTGACCGAGGACGGTTTCGTCCTGCGCTACCGGACGGACGAGTCCGACGACGGCCTCTCGGGCAGGGAGGGATCGTTCCTGATCTGTAGCTTCTGGCTGGTGGACGCGCTGAGGGGCATCGGCCGGAAGGCGGAGGCCGAGGAACTGTTCGAACGCCTGCTCTCCCTGCGCAACGACGTCGGTCTCCTGAGCGAGGAATACGACACCCGCGCCAGCAGGTTCGTCGGCAACTTCCCGCAAGCGTTCACCCACCTCGCCCTGGTCAACTGCGCGATGGCCCTCTCCGAGGGAGACGCCTAGGGCGGCTGGCTGCTGGGTCCAACCGGGGCCGTTCGGGGGTGGGCCCGGCTATCTCACAACCGTACCTGGCCGCCGTCGTCACCAGGCGCTCGATGTCGTACGGTCCCGCGGCGGCCATCTCCCCGTAGAACCCTTCGAAACCCGCGGGCGCGAAGAAGGAGAGCACCCTCGCCGTCGTCGTCTCGGCGAGAAGGGCGTGTTCCACCCCGCGGGGCAGGAAGTGCGCCGTGCTCGCCGGGGCTTCGACCCACTCGCCCGCGACCCAGAGGCTCAGGAAGCCTTCTACGACGTATAGCGTCTCATCTTCCCGGAGATGTAGGTGGCGAGGAGACCGAGTACCCCGCTTCTCGACCGTCTCCACCATCCCGCACCTGCCGGCAGTATCCCCGCCCCGGATGTGGACGACGATTTCCGGCTCTCGGCCCGCCGATGCTGGTCTTGCCATCAAACCTGGCTCGTCCACAGCTCCACCTCGACCCGCTCCTTGGGGCCGCGCTCCAGATACCCGGGGTAGCTGCCCCTGTAGCCGAGAAGGCGGGCCAGCCACGCCAGGGAGCCGAACAGCAGGCGCTGCACCCACAAGGGGGGTCTGGTGAAGTACAGCACGTCGCTGAACTCACGGGCGAGGATCGCCGCCTGCAGGAGGTTAGGCATGCCCCTGGAGTTCGTCTTGCCGTCCTGGGCCAGACCAAACAGGTTGATGGCCATCTCCTCGAAGCGGGCGCCGGGCCGGATCTCGACCCTGACGTGCGCCTCTTCGTCGCCCGCGTTCCACCAGTCGTGCGCTGTTCCGGCCGGCACGTGCAGGCACGTCCCCGGCTCCGCGACCGACTCAAGACCATCGATACGGAAGCCCACGCGCCCGCGCAACACCGTGAAGTCCTCGTCGATGGACGGATGCACGTGCTCTCCCGTGACGGCGCCGCCTGGCTTGACGTACCCGTCGATCACCAGCAAGTCGCCTCCGGAGTCCTCGGTGCCCACACGGACCACCACCCGCTCTCCGGTAACGGGGTTCTCGATCACGTCTCCCGCTCTGCTCATCTTGTCCTCCTTCCGCACCCCGTGCTACCGGGAGCCCTGATCCCTCTTCCGCGCCCGCCGGTACATGTACCAGTTGCGGACGCCCAGCACTTCCTCCTCGCCCGTCACCCCGAAACCGAACTTCTCGTAGAAGCGGACGTTGATCTCCTTGTCGGTCTCCAGATAGGCATCCTCCCCCGCCTCATCCATCCTCTCGCAGAAAGCCCGCATAAGCATCGAACCGATACCCAGACCTTGCAGGTGGACGTCTACCGCCACGGGCCCGAGGTGCCAGTGACGATCATCGGGGTCGTGCTTCGACCAGGCCCCGAGCCAGCTCAGCGTGTGCCTGGCGCTCCGCGGACCGAGCGTGAGCAGGGCGGGGAGGAGGCGCAGTTGCCGTCCCGGTCCCGGCTGGCACCGCCCGGGAGGCATCATGCCGCACACCCCCAGGATCGAACCGTCGGGCCCGCGCGCGGCTAGCACGTCCCGGTCACGGCCGGGCACCTCCGCCGCGGCCATCGCACCGAAGAGGTGCAGCAGCTTCCCGTGGCGCCGCTCCCGCTCCTGCCCCAAAGCCGCGACGACGTTGGGGTTGTCGCCCATACCGCGTACCATAACCCCGACCGCCTCTTCCATCTCCGCGGCGCCTACAGTACCGATCTCCAGCGCCTCGAGGCTAATGGCTCTGTCCTTGATCATCCTTCTCTCCTTTGCCTGGCTCGCTTGCTGGTATCACTCTGCGCCCCGGGGAGAGCGGAGACCACCCACACGCCCCACTCAGGGCCTACTCAGTGCGGATGAGTGGCCGTGCTACCATGCGGATCAGGAGGAGTCGGGATGCCGGATACCAGAGACGAAACGTTTGGCACGCGCCTCAGGAACCATCGGGAGGCCGCCGGCCTCAGCCAGGAGGAGCTGGCGCAGAGGGCCGGGCTCAGCACCAACGCCGTGGGCCAGCTGGAGCGGGGCGAGAGAAAACACCCCTACCCGCACACCGTGAGCTCCCTCGCCGACGTTCTGGGGCTGTCCGGGCAGGAACGCTCGGCGCTCCTCGCCCTGGTGCCACGACGCGGGTCGCCGACCCCAACCCCGAATATCACGGCCATGCCGCTCCCCCTCACCCCGCTCGTCGGACGTGAACGTGACCTGCTCGCGGTGCGCACCTTGCTCGAGGGGGGTGACGCGAGGCTCGTCACCCTCACCGGGCCTGGGGGAGTGGGAAAGACACGCCTCGCCCTTGGCGTGGCCAGCGAGCCAGGGGCCCGATACCCCGGTGGCGTCGTGTTCGTGACGCTTGCGCCTGTCTCGGATCCCGACCTCCTCCTCTCCACCGTGGCCCAGGCCCTCGGGCTACGGGAAGCCGGTGGCCGCTCCGTGCGGGAGCAAGTGCACGACTACCTACGGAACAGTCGATCGCTCCTGGTCCTGGACAACTTCGAGCACCTGCTCGGGGCCGCGCCGGAAGTCTCGGGTCTGCTCGCTTCGTGCCCTTCGTTGAGGGTGCTGGCGACGAGCCGGGCACCCCTGCGTCTGAGAGGCGAGCAGGAGTACCCCGTGCAACCCCTTGCCGTACCAGGCCCGGCGCGCATTCCGGTCGTCGAGGACGTGGAAAGGGTAGCCTCCGTGAGGCTCCTGGTGGATCGGGCCGGGGAGTCATCCCCAGGCTTCAGGCTCACACAGCAGAACGCTGC
>DASUPX010000515.1:0-2704 GCA_036280905.1 Rubrobacter sp.
ATCGGGGAATCTGTCGTCGCCATCGGGGTCGGCGCTGCCGGACAGCCGATCAGCACGCCGTTGCTCGCCGCCGGCGTGCTCGGCATCGCGACGGCCCTTTGCCTGTGGTGGCTGTACTTCGACGTGGTCTCCAGTGCCGCCGAACACCGGCTCCGGGAAGCCCAGGGCCAGGCTCGCGTCAGGATGGCGATCGAAGCCTACACCTACGGACACTTCCCTATCGTCGCCGGCATTATCGTTGGCGCGGTCGGCGTAGAGGGTGTGCTCGCGCACGCCGGAGACGTCAAGCCGCTCGGCTTCTTCTACGCCGCGGCCCTGTACGGGGGGATCGCGCTCTACCTGGCCGGGCACCTCTTCTTCAAGCAGCGCATAGACGCCACGCTCGGCGTGCCTCGACTCGTCACGGTCGTCGTCCTGCTCCTGGCGCTGCCCGTCGCCGCCTTCTTGCCACCGCTCGTCGGGCTGGCTGGCCTGGTGCTCCTGCTCGTGGTCCTGATCGGCGTCGAGACGAGGCGCTACGCGGCGTCCGGTACCGAAGCCCGCACCGGCTGATACTGAAACAGGGTGATCTCCGCTCGCGTTTGTCTGACTCGGACGGGATCAGCAGCGCGCCTCTCTGCCGGCCTTCTGCAGGGTTGGGAATCAGCCTTTGTGCTCACCCCGGGCAACAGGGGGGACGTAGGTCTCGAGATCCTCGTCGGCAAGGCGGACGGTATTTCCGGTCTCGGCGGAGCGGTACAGCGCCATGAGCATCTCGACGACGGCGACCCCGTCGTGGAACGTCTCGAGCGGCTCCTCACCCTTGCGGAACGCCTCGACCATGTGACGGTCTTCCAGGGTATAGCCGTAGGTTGCGGCTTCGTCTTCGAGCACGGGCATGAGGCCCTGCTCGGCGCTTTGCTTCTCGACGAGATCCTCGCCTTCGGCCCCGGTAACGTTGCGCGAGAGGAAGACCTTGAGCCCGGTGTTGAGCGTGCTGAACTCCATGGCGTACTCCGGTCCGAGAAGCTCGAGTTGGATGCGTAGGCCGGGCCCCACGTATGACCAGGAGGTCGTGGCCTCTATTATGACCGTCTCGCCGGTCTCGTCCTCGAGGGTCAGGGTTCCACGCGCGAAGTCCTCGGCCGGACGATTGACGTAGTCGACGACGGAGCCCATCTCGCGCTTGAGCTGCTCGGCGTACTTCGGCCTGGTCCACTTGAGGTTGGCGATGGTGGCGTTGGCGCTCACGAGCTTCAGGCTCTCGCGGTCTCTACCTGGCTCGGTGAGGAGGTAGCGGGCCACCTCGACGCTGTGGCACATCATGTCCGAGAGTACGCCGCCCCCTTGCCTCTCGCCGAGCCAGAACCATGGGGCGTGGGGACCGCTGTGCTCCTCGGAGGCGCGGGCGAGGTAGGGCCTGCCGGCGGCGGGGACGCCGCGGCGCCAGATCACGTCCTTGCCCCGCTGGACCGCCGTGGAGAAGACCTGGTTCTCGAGGTAGCCATGGTTGAGGCCAGCATCCTCCGCGAGCCGCAGCATCTCGCGGGCCTCGGAGAGGTTACGACCGAGCGGTTTCTCGCAGGCGACCCCAAGAAGTGCGGCCCCGTCCGCCACGGCCTTGCCGATAGCGCGCATGTGGCCGAGGCGGGTATCGTTTGGGCCGAGGATCCAGATAGCGTCAACCGCAGGGGAGGCGAGGAGTTCCTCCACCGACCCGTAGGCCTCGCACGGCCCGAGCCCCATCCTGTTCGCCGTGCTCGCCAGGGCCTCGCGGTTGGCCTGTGTAGGGCTGAACACGCCGGCCACCTCGACGTCGCGGACGCCGAGGAGCGCCTGGAGATGGAAGCCCGCGATAAAGCCGCTCCCGAGAAGCCCGATCCGCAGCGGACGATTCCCTTCGATCCCTCGCATCGTTACCATCCTTTACTGTCTGAGCGCTTTCTGGCGACCGTAGAGCGAGAGCAAGATCAGCAGGGTGACGCCGTAGACGATCAGGCGCGCAGACTCCGGAAGCTCCAGGGCGGTAAGCAGGCTGGTCAACAGCGTCAGGACCAGGGCCCCGGCCATCGTCCCGTAGTAGCTACCCACGCCGCCAGCCAGGAGCGTTCCCCCGACGACCACGGCGGCCACGGAAGGCAGCGTGTACGGGTCTCCGAGGGTCAGGAAAACCTGCTCCGTATAACCGAGCAAGACGATACCACCGAGGGCGGCGAGCATCCCGCTCAGGGCGTAGGTCAACACCAGAACCCATGACACCCGCACCCCTGAGAGCCTCGCGGTAACGCGATTGGTGCCAGCTGCGAAGAGCCTGCGGCCGTAGGCGGTGCGCCGCAGGAGGATCCACATGATCCCTCCAAGGAGTAGCCAGAGCAGCACGACGCCGGGAATACCGAAGACGAGAGAACCGGAGACCAGGCCGGTCAGAGCCGGGGCAGCCTCGCCCTCGATCCTGCCGCCGGTAACGACCAGGATCAGGCCCTGCACCACCCCTGCCATACCGAGCGTCATAACCAGCGGAGGGATGCCAAGGAGCGTTATTCCGAGCCCGTTCATAGCCCCGATAGCGAGCCCCACGCCGAGCGCGAGGACGAGCGCGAGCAGCGCCTGGTCGTTCTGTCCGTCCCCGAACCTGAAGACGAGTATGGCGCCGAGCGTTATAACGGCTCCGACGGAGAGGTCTATCCCTTCGCCTCCACTGATGATTACCAGCGTCTGTCCCGCC
>DASUPX010000516.1:0-4073 GCA_036280905.1 Rubrobacter sp.
GCCGCGACCCACACTCCGGACCAGGCCGAGATTAAGCAGGCTGCATGCCTCAGGCCACAGGTTTCAGGAAGGCTCGACGATCCTGACCCCGTTTGGGCAGTCGAAGCCTGGAGTCAGGCCCGGAAGTAGAGGCAGGTTCCACGTCGACGTTTCACGTACGCCACTCGCAGCAGTTTGTAGGGTAATCAGCCCCTGACGATAAAAACCTTCAGCTTCCGGCTCTTCCCTACCGATAGCTGAAGGCCGATAGCCCTCTCTCACCAGGTCAGTCTCTTGGCAGACCGCTTCGACTAGAGCCTGAAACCTACTCCAGCAAATCACGTAGGCCCGCAGCGTGGGGGCTGCTCTTTATCTTTGCCAGGGCCGTAAGTTGTATCTGGCGGATTCGTTCGCGGGTCACGTCGAAGCGCTCCCCGACTTCTTCGAGGGTCTTGGGCTGACCACCGGTAAGGCCGAAGCGGTATTCGAGGACCATCCTCTCGCGTTCGGGTAGGCTGCCTAGGGCTTCTCGCATCCTCGCCTTGAGGAGAGAGGATTTGGCCAGGTCATGGGGGCTCTCCGAGTCTTCGTCGGCTATAAAGTCGCCCAGTTCCGAGGAATGGTCCTCGCCGACGGGGGTTTCCAGGGAGATCGAGCGTCTGGAGACGCGCCTGATGCGGACGATCTCATCGGCGTCGACCTCCATGATGGAGGCGACCTCCTCGTCGGTGGGGTCGCGGTTCAGCTGGGCGCCCAGGCCGCGCTGGACCCTGTAGTACTTGTTTATCTTCTCCACCATGTGGACGGGAACCCGGATGGTGCGTCCCTTGTCGGCTATGGCCCTGGTGACGGCCTGACGGATCCACCAGGTCGCGTACGTGGAGAACTTGAAGCCCTTGCGGTAGTCGAACTTCTCGACGGCCCGCATCAGGCCGATGTTGCCCTCCTGGATCAGGTCCAACAGCGAGACGCCCCGGCCGGCGTACTTCTTGGCTATGGAGACGACGAGCCTGAGGTTGGCCTTCGTGAGGTGGGCCTTGGCCCGCCGGTCGCCGCGCTCTATGCGCTTGGCGAGGTAGGTCTCCTGGGCCTTGGTGAGCAGGGGGGTCTTGCCGATCTCGTCCAGGTACATCTGGACGGCGTCGCCCGTGTAGCGGGTCTTCAGGTCGCCCTCCAGAACCTCTTTGACAAGCTGGGTATCTTCGTCCTCGGCCATGGTCTCGGCGAGGAAACCTGCGTCCACGACCTCGACGCCGTGTTCGCGGAGCAGTCCGTAGACCTGTTGGATCTCCTCGGTCGAGAGATCGACCTCTTGCAGGAGGTCGAGAACCTCGCTCGACTCCAGGGTCCCGGTCTCCTGACCGGCCTCGAAGAGCTCCTGTATCTCCTCTATATCCCGCAGGTCACGTTGGGGCTGCAAAATCTACTCCGGGAACTTCAGGTTGAAACCCTCCTGTAGCCTCTACGTAATATATCTTAAAAGGGTGAACAATCAACTCGGGCGCCCGTTGGCGTCCCCATAAGATACAGAGTACGAGGAGGATAAACCGCGATGGGCTTGAGAAGCATGTACAAGGTGTTCCGGGAGACCCGCAACGCCGCCAGGGAACAGGCGACCCTGGCGGTCGTCGGCGACTCGCCCCGGGTCTCGGAGGTGGCCGCCTTGCTCGGGGCGCAGAGGAACATGCGCGGCGCCGAGATCATCCTCACCCTCTCGGACACCGGGGCATCCATCTCGGGCAAGGCGGTCGAGGATCCCGGTGAGATCCGGATGCCCTCCGGGCATGGTAAAGAACTGCTCGACGAGCTGTCGGTCCGGATCGTGCGCGCGATGGACGAGGATTTCCTGGTAGCGCTCGCGAAAGGCCACCCTGCGTTCAGGCGGGCGGTGTGTGAGGAGGTCATCCGCAACAACGCCCGTCAGAACGCCGTGATAGGGCTCCTGCCCATCCCTGGCGCCGACATGCCGGTGATGACGGCGAACCAGGCGCGCATGGTGCTCAACATCGCCGCGGCCTACGGGGAGGAACTCTCCATGGACCGGGCCAGGGAACTGCTCGGCGTACTCGCGGCCGGCTTCGGCCTCAGGGCCCTGAGCCGCCAGGCGGTGAAGTTCGTGCCCGTGGGCGGATGGGCCGCCTCCGCGGTCATTGCCTACGCCGGTACCGTGGCCATGGGCCGCTCCGGCATCCTCTACTTCGAACGCGGCGGCCAGAGGGTCGGCGAGAGAGAGATGGCCGAGATACGAACCCGCGCCCTGAAGGAGGGCAAGAGCTTCGTCTCGCGCCTGCGCCGCCGAAAGAAATAGGTTTCACGTAGCAGGCTACAGGCATCAGGTGGTGGGTGATATCCGTCCCGTGGATTCCCGCGAATGCGGGGATCCACGGCGTTGGCAGAGGGTCCTTCGGCGAAGGCGACGATCGCGCCGCCGTTCAACCGGACCCGGGATAACCCGAAACGTCGCCCAGACGAACACGTAGTCCCGGTCAAGGATCCTGTGGCCTGATGCCTGCAGCCTGAATGAAGCCTTCTTATATAATCGACTTCATGTTCTCGACTGCGCGGCAGCTTGTCTTCGAGGTTCGTCGCGCGATCTCCACTTTGAGGCGGGTGGGGGTGAGGATCTTTCTCGCCCTGACGGCGGTGCAGGCCGTGATGGTCGGCGTTCTCGTGGCGATGGCCGAGTATCGCAAGCGGCGTCAGGGGCCGCAGGAGGGGTTCCCGTGGGAGGATCAGCCCGAGATCGGGCTCGAGTCGGGCGAAGACAGGCTCAAGATCTTCGCCTACGGGGTCGACCTCTACTCAGCGATGCTAGAGGAGATAGAGGCCGCGGAGCGCGAGATCTTCGTTGGGACCTTTATCTGGAAGGGCGATGAGGTCGGACGCCGGTTCGTTGACGCCCTCTCGCGCAAGGCGGAGGAGGGCGTCGGGGTCTACGTGGTCTTCGACGGGCTGGCCAACGTGTTCGTGCCGCCGTCCTTCAAGCGTTTCCCGGAGAAGATAAACCGCCTCCACTTCCGTCCCCTCTCTGGCCCCGCGAAGATCCTGAACCCCAGGAACGTTTTCAGGTTCCACCGCCACGTAATGAGCGTGGATGGCAGGGTCGCGTTCCTGGGCGGCTACAACATCGGGACGCTGTACGCGGCCGGATGGCGCGACACGCACGTCAGGGTGCGCGGGGATGCCGCCAGGGAGGTGGACAACGCTTTCGTGGACTTCTGGAACTCCCACCGGACGGGGGATCTCCCCAGGATAGTGCCGAACGAGGAGCGCGACTGGAACCCGGCCGTCAGGATCCGGCGCAACGACCCTTACATGAGGATCTTCCCGATAAGGGAGATGTACCTGGAGGCCCTTGACCGCGCCAACCACCACGTCTACCTCACCCACGCCTACTTCGTACCGGACAGGGCCCTCAAGGCTCATCTCATCGACGCGACGGAACGCGGCGTCGACGTTCAGCTGCTCGTCCCCGAGCAGTCAAACCACGTCACCGCAGACTGGCTGGCCCGGCGCCACTTCCACGACCTTCTGAAAGCGGGGGTCAGGATCTTCCGCTACAAACACATCATGATCCACTCCAAGACCGCCACCATAGACGGCCTGTGGTCCACGATAGGTAGCGCCAACATCGACCGTCTCAGCATGCTTGGAAACTACGAGCTGAACATCGAGGTGTATAGCCGGAGCCTGGCCGCCCAGATGGAGCGCATGTTCGAGCTTGACAAGACCAACGCCAAAGAGTTGACCCTGCAGGAATGGGATAGTCGTCCCCTCCCGGCGAAACTGGTCGAGCGTACCCTCGCGAGCCTTAGCCCGCTAGTTTAGATATGTCAGGTTGCAGGTGTCATCGGACAAGAAATGCTCGGAACCGGGTCGGCAGGTAGACTCGAGGGTCGTAAAATGGACGAACGAAGTCGACTCAGTGGAGAAGGATTACTCCGCAACCTTCGGCTTTACGTCTTTCTCGGAAGTTCGATTCAAAAGTAGCCACCTGGCAGTTGTGCCGACTACCCCATGCTTGCTACCGTGGATTCCTTCGAAAAGGGAGGATCACCCGGTATGACCACCGTTCCCTCACCACCCATCTCGGC
>DASUPX010000517.1:0-6848 GCA_036280905.1 Rubrobacter sp.
GTACAGGAGGGCGGTCTCGTTCGGCTTGCCAGAGAAATCCCCGTCGGCGAGCACCCTGGTCGCGTCCTCGCCGAGGTCCTGCGGGCTCTCTCCCCGAAAGAGGGCGATAGCGAGCATCCCCGGCGCGAACCCTTCGGCCGCTCTTGTCGTGGCGCCGATGTTGACCAAGTCCGAACCACCTCTCTCGAATACACCGGACCGGACAGATTATAGGGGAAAGGAACCGACTGTCTCGGCCCCGACGGCATCCCACGCAACCGCGTGGGGTGCTATCTTACGGCCGTGAGCCTGCGACCCTACCTGGAATTCGCCGTCGAGAGCGCCTACGAGGCGGGACGGCTCACGCTCGGCTACTTCGGCGCCGAGGCCGCCCGCCCGGAGTTCAAGGCCGACGACACACCAGTGACCGTGGCCGACAGGGAGGCGGAGCGCCTCATCCGGGCGAGGATAGAGGACCGTTACCCCGGGCACGCCGTTCTAGGGGAGGAGTTCGGGCAGACCGGTGGGGCGGGCTCGGAGCACCTCTGGATCCTTGACCCCATAGACGGCACTAAATCCTTCGTCCGCGGAGTGCCCCTGTACGGCGTGCTGATAGGCCTGCAGATTGCCGGCACGTGCGAGGTTGGCGCCGCCTACTTCCCGGCCCTGGACGAGATGGTCTGCGCCGCCACAGGAGAAGGCTGTTATCTCAACGGACGAAGAACCCAAGTGTCGACCAGGAGCCTCGATCAGGGCACCGTGTGTTTCACCGAGGTCGCCAGCTTCCGTGAACACGGCCGCGATGCCGCGTGGGAACGCGTACTCGACGTCGCCGGCAGCGCCCGCGGCTGGTCCGACGCCTACGGGCACGCCCTCGTTGCCACCGGAAGGGCCGAGCTCATGCTCGATCCAATCATGAACCCCTGGGACTGCGGTCCCTTCCCGCCCATCCTCCGCGAGGCCGGTGGCTCTTTCGGCGACTGGTCTGGCAACGAAACGATCCACGCCAACGAGGCAATGAGCGCCACGACAACCACCCTGCCCGAGGCGTTGCGCTTGATCGGGTAGGACGGTGCCAGGTCGGGCGGCTCGCGAACCGCCCCTACATCGTTGTGGGAGTTCGACGTTTTCGTCGCCCGCGTAACGTCGCGACCACGAACGAGGGGTGCGACCTTCGCCGCACCCCTAGCTGATAGCTGACCGCTATAGGCTGACAGCTACAACACCGGCAAGAACTTGTCCAGCTCGTACGGCGTCACCTGCACCCTGTAATCCTCGAACTCCTCGCGCTTGAGTTGCAGGAGGCGCGAGTAGGTGTGCTCGCCAAGGGCCTTGTGCAGGAGCTCCGACTGTTCGGCCTCCTTGATCGCCTCGCCGAGGTCGGCAGGGAGGCTCTCGATCCCCATCTTCTGCCGCTCTTCAGAGCTGAGGTTGTAAAGGTTGCGCTCCATAGGTTCGGGGAGCTCGTAGCCCTTCTCGATGCCCTCCAGGCCGGCGTGGAGGAGCGCCGCGAAGCACAGGTAGATGTTCGCCGACGGGTCTGGGCAACGGAGCTCCATGCGGGTCGCCCTCTCCTGGCCGGGATGGTAGAGAGGAACACGGACCAGTGCGGAGCGGTTGCGGCGGCTCCAGGCGATGTAGACCGGGGCCTCGTAGCCTGGGACCAGGCGCTTGTATGAGTTCACGTGCTGGGCGAAGATGATGCTGATCTCGCGCGCGTGGCGTAGCTGGCCGGCGATGAACGACCGGGCCTCGCTGGAGAGATAGTATTCGTCGTTCGCGTCGAAGAACGCGTTCTTGCCGCCCGAGAACAGGCTCTGGTGGGTGTGCATTCCCGAGCCGTTCTGGTCCTTGAGCGGCTTGGGCATGAACGTCGCGTAGACGCCGTGCCGGGTGGCGACCTCCTTGACCACGGTCTTGTAGGTCATCACCTTGTCTGCCATCGTCATGGCGTCGTCGAAGCGGAGGTCGATCTCGTGCTGGGAGATGCCGACCTCGTGGTGCGAATACTCCACCTTGATGCCGAGCTGCTGAAGGGACTGCACGGTCTCGCGCCGCAGGGCCGTGGCCGCGTCCAGCGTCGTCAGGTCAAAATAGCCACCGTAGTCGAGGGGCTCCGTGCCCTTCGAATCCCTGAAGTAGAAGAACTCCAGCTCGGGTCCGCAGTAGAACTTGTCGAAGCCCATCTCGTTCGCCCGCTCCAGCGCACGCCTCAGCACGTGGCGCGGGTCGCCCACGTAGGGGTCGCCGTCCGGGGTCCTCACGTCGCAGATCATGCGCGCCGTCGGGGCGTCCTGCGGGCTCCAAGGGATCACCTGGAACGTCGAGGGGTCCGGCATGGCGATCATGTCGGACTCCTCGATATCCTGGTAGCCCGTGATCGAAGACCCGTCGAAGCCCATGCCCCCGTCCAGCGCGTCCTCTAGCTCCTCGACCGTGATCGCGAAGCTCTTGAGCGTGCCAAGCACGTCGGTGAACCACAACCTGATGAACTGAACGTTGTTCTCCTGCGCCTGCTGCAACACGCTTTGCTTGTCAGCCAAAGTCGAGCCTACCTCCTCGAATTTCCGTTCTTTACTCCAGCCCCCGGGCGGGGACTTATCGACTACACCCGCTATGATATGAACCTACATACGCGTTGCATATGGCCTGGCGTACAAGCCAGGCCGCAGGATCTGGCCAGATCCTCATCCTAATGTATAAACGTGGCGTCTGATATGGTTGTAGACGACCGTATCGGGTAGTCATCGGGGCCTGACCGATGCGCGCGAAGGGTAGAATTTCAGGCACTGTACTACAGAAGATGAATCGCCGTAATGACATAAAGGGGTCGAGATGAGCGAGAGACCAGAAGAGGGCCGCGAGGAACGCCGCAGAACTGGTCCCCTTGGGGACGACGAGACACGCCAGGTTCCAACCGACGACAACTCGGGGGCCACGCGCCCCGTTACCACGGGCAGATCGTCGGGCAGGCAGGCCCGGGAGGAGAAGGAGACGCGCGTGATCCGGTCCGCGCAGCGCCCCGACACCGTGAGGGACGCAACCCCCTACCCGAGAGGCTACTTCGAGGCCGTCGAGGAGCGCGAGGACAGGCTCAGGGACATGTATGGGGGCGTGGACTGGCTGGCAAGCTTCCTCGGTTTCGTGTTCTCCATAGTTGTTGCTTCGGTATTCTCCACCGTGGTCGGGCTGGTGCTCGTGCCGCTCGGCTTTCCGCCCGAGATCTCCGGCGGGCAGCTCGGGGCTTCGGTGCTTACTGGCCTCGCCGTGCTCGGGGTCCTGATCTTCCTGACCTACTTTTTCGGCGGGTACGTGTCCGGCCGCCTCGCCCGCTTCGACGGGGGACGGAACGGCGCGATGGTGCTTGCCTGGACGTTTATCGTGGTCCTCATCGTCGCCCTGGTAGCCGTGGTCTTCTCTGGCTTCCTGCCCGACGGCGCGGCCGAGATCGTGGTTGGCCTCGCACAGGCGACGAGATCTGCGGTCGACGGCCTGGCGGGAACCGGCGTTACCGGCATCGTGGTTGCCGTTGCCGCCCTGCTCCTCGCGCTGCTTGGAGGGTTTTTCGGAGGACGCCTGGGAAGCAGGTACCACACCGAGATAGACCGGGCGAGCTAGCCAGCTTGGGCCGGCACGTACTTTTCGAGATGGGCATCAGACGTCTCGGTTCCAGGGAGAGCGGGTTCTTCTACCGCTACCCCGACACGGGCGAGACCGTACGAGAAGAGCGGGTGCTGTCGCGCATCGAGGGCCTCAAGGTTCCGCCCGCCTGGCGGGAGGCCCGTATCGCCCGTGGCCCGCAGGCCAAGGTGCAGGCCGTGGGCTACGACTCGGCCGGGAGGGTGCAGTACCTGTACAGCGCCAGGTATCGTGAGCGGAAGGAGCGCGAGAAGTTCGAGCGGGTGCTCCGCTTCGCCGACGCCCTGCCCGAGATGAGGAGGGTCACGAGCAATCACCTGAGGCGCAAGGGGTTGGGTCCCGAGAAGGTGCTTGCCACGATGATCCGGCTGATGAACGTGGCCTACTTCCGGGTGGGCGACGAGCGGTACGCGAAGGACAACAGAACCTACGGTATCGCCACCCTCCGCCGCAAGCACCTGCGCATTGATGGCGACACCATGACCTTCGAGTACATCGGCAAGTGGGGCATGACGCAGCGCAAGGTCGTAACGGACCGCGGGCTCCGCGGCGTGGTCGAGGAGTGCGTGAGCCTGCCTGGTTACGAGGTCTTCAAGTACCTCGACGAGGCGGGCGAGGTGCGCGACGTAAAGGCCAGGGACGTAAACCTGTACGTCAAGCAGGTCATGGGCGAAGAGTTCACGCCCAAAGACTTCAGAACCTGGGCTGGGACCCTGATCGCCGCGGTCAAGCTCGCCGAGCTGGGACCCGTCGGTGAGCCGAAGCACGCGAACAAGAACGTGCTCGCTGCGGTGGACGCCGTAGCCGAGCGGTTGGGCAACACGCGCGATATAGCCCGCGCCTCATATATCAGCCCGCGGGTAATAGACCATTACCTGGAGGGTTCCGTGGTAGCCTACCATGCAGAGTACCTGGAAGAGGTCATAGCGGCCGAGCAGGGCGACCTTACCGACGGCGAGAGGGCGCTGCTGGACCTGCTGAAGAAGGAGCTCCATCGCGATCTCAGGAAAGCCGCGTAAAGGCAGAGCCCGAAGGAGACGCAAACCGTGAAGAAGGCCATAGCCATCAAGCTGCTGAAGAGCAAGACGGCCCGCAGGGTCGCCATAAAAGCCCTGCAGAACAAGAAGGTCCGAAAAATCGCCATAGACGTGGCAAGAAAGCGAGTTATGGGAAGATAGCAAGCTCCGGTGCACCGTTCGCCCCGACCCGGGGTGAACCTGAAATGAGACTACGAGTTTCAGGTTTCAGAAACATCACGAGGTGCCTGACCTCCGTGGCTCGTACGCATCTCTGGCCCATCTGTCATCAAGAACCGTGCTGAATCAGCAAGCGGGTGAATCGGCCACCTTCGATGCCGGTGATCAACTATCTGTTATTGGCTGAAGGCTGATAGCTAAAACATCGAGGTTCTCTCGGCTATGTCTCGCGCGACCTCCAGGGTGGAGCCCGTATCGTGCCAGACTTCGAGCTGGCGGGTGGACTCCGTGGGCTCTTCCAGCAGCCTCTCCAGGCTGGAGAGGTTCCTGTTGCTCGACGCGGACAGGCGTGCTACCAGGGTTCCGATTGCCTTCGTGGTCTCCACGGCCTCTCTGGTTTCGTGGTTCAGAAACGCGCCATCCAGGCCGTAGCGCTGGGCGCTCCACTTGTTCTCCTCGATGTCCCGATTCGTATAGATCGGCCTGCGGTCGCCCGACTCGTACTCGGAGACAAGCATGTCGCAAAGCGCGGCGGCGAGGGTTACGAGCGCCTCGGTGCGGGTCGTGGAGGTCTGTGCGTCGAAGGCCCGTATCTCGACCGTGCTCAGGCCGGGATGGAGCCTGACGTCCCACCAGATCTCACCGAGGGCATCTATAAGGCCGGTGCGCTGGAGGGTGTCGACATAGGTTACGTATTCTTCCCAGGAGTCGAGGGGTTCGGGGAGGCCGGCGCGGTGGTAGGCGCGGGAGAACATCAGGACGCGGGCAGAGTGCATGTCCGTGTACTCGCCCTGCCAGAAGGGGGAGTTGACCGAGAGGGCGAGCATGTGTGGCACGTACTCGCGCAGGCGGTTGAACAGGTAGACGGCCTTGCCGCGCCCGTCGATAGCGTAATGAACGTGCAACGAGAACGTGTTATTGCGCCGGATCAGCCACCCCAGCTTCTTCTTGAGGCGCTGGTAGTGGGGCTTGTTTATGATCTCCTGCTCCCGCCAGTCGCCGATGGGATGAGTTCCGCTCGTGCCGAGAACGCGGCCCAGTCGCCGGGCGTGCCCCAACAGGACACGACGGCGCATGACGAGGTCTTCGGCCACCCCCGAAGGCTCGTCGTGGACGCCCGTGTTCGACTCGATCTCGCAGTCTATGAGCTCGCCGGAGAACAGCTTCGCGGGTTCGACATCGAGTATCTCCTGCGCCCCGCTGGCGAGCTTGAGGGTCTCGGGGGCAGCCAGCCAGAGCTCTTCCTCCGCGCCAAGGGTACCCTCCCGCACGCCCGTCTCGAAGGCGTCGCTGGCTATGAGGGAGATGTAGTCGCGGGAGTTCAAGTTCCTCCTCGGGCGATTCTAGACACGTAGCTTTTCTCGCCCGCCGCGATATCGGACCTTGCCGAAACGATGTAGGCGCAGCGGACCATCGTCTTGCAGTGAGATCTCCAGCGTTCCCGGTTCGACCTCGCGGTCGACTACGGGCGAGAACTTGAGGGCGGGATCGTAATCGATATACTCCGGGCCCGAGAAGTTCTGTCTATCCCTTTCCCGCAGGGGAGATTGGGGGTGACCTTTCAGTAACGCTTCGCGCTCGACACGGAAGCGTCTGCTGCGGGCCGTCGGATTCCGGGGCGAGCCCGCCGTCTCTCGCCGCGCCCCCGCATAGAGCCTGGAGACGGAGCGGCGGTAGTCGAGCAACTCATGGTAGTCGGTCGGGGCGATCATCTGGAGGAGTATATTACCGCCCCGCAAGGAACGTAAGCCGACCCGCGTTAGAATGTTGAACCGGTGGCAAGACAGGAGGTGCTGGTGCCAAGAGAAGCAGGAGAGATAACCCGGTGCTCCGTGCGTTCGAGGGGTTGCCGGAACACGGACGTCCCAAACAGGTCGATCTAGACGAGATGGAGCCTTCTAGCACACCATCCTCACCCGAGAGCGCCGTGGCGGCGAGCACCGTGACGGCGATGACGCTGGTCTACAGCGCGCCCACCCCGGGTACGGGGTCCCGCTACATGGACGGCCGCGTGGCACACGAGTCGAGGGTACT
>DASUPX010000518.1:0-2531 GCA_036280905.1 Rubrobacter sp.
TATCACAGAGGGCGAGAAGGAGGAAAGCATGAAGAGAACCAGGAAGGCCGGTAGCGTGGTGTACGTGCCCATCCTCGTCGTGGTCTGCGCGCTCGTGCTGGCGGGGTGCAAGTCTGGCAGCACCTCGGATATGCAACAGTCCTGCAGATCCGAGGGCGGCTTCCTTTCCGGGAGAGAGATAACGTGTACCGGCAGCGTGGGCACAGCGAAAGGCGAACCCTCGGTCGCCATAATCGATGCCGACGGAGACCTGTCCGGAAACTACAGGCTGGAGGCCACCATCAAAGTGGGCAAGGGTGAGGCAAAAGCCTACATCGACACCCCCAATGGCGGGAGAGAGGGGGGAAGGGTCTCCCCCGGTAAACCGTTGCGCATCAGCGCCGTCGTGGGCCTCGACGACCAGGATGATGAGGTCTCCGTGAACCTCAAGGTGCTTGGCAAACAGATCGAGGATCTGGGCTACCAGGCTACCGTGACCCCGCTGTAGGGGCGGTTCGCGAACCCCCCCGGCTTCAGGCAACAGGTAATTTTCCTGAAGCCTGTTGCCTGAAGCCTTATCCGCCGTGTCCCTTGAGGAAATCACTCAGGGCCGCGTTGAACTCGTCCGGGGCTTCGAGGTTGGAGAGGTGGCCGGCGTTGGGGATGGTCAGGTGCCTGGCGCCGGGTATCTTGGCGGCCATAGTGCCCATGACCTCGGGAGAGGAGATACCGTCCTCCTCACCGCCGACCACGAGGGTAGGAACGTCTATCTCGCCGAGGAACGGCCGCGAGTCGGGACGCTCGCGCATGGCGCCGAGGGCGGCCACGGCGCCGTCGGGGGAGTTTTCGAGGATGATGGAGCGCACCTTCTCCACGAGGCCCTCGTCTTGCAGGCTCTCGGGGGCCAGGAGGCGTTCCATCTGGAGCTCGACGAGCACCTCGATGCCATCCCTGGCCACGCTCAGGGCCATCTCGTTTCGGGCCTCGCGCGTCTCCGCCGGGTCGGGCTCGGGCCGGGTGTTGGCGAGCACGAGGGCGGAGATTCTCTCGGGAAAGAGCCTCATGCACTCGAAGGCGACGTAGCCGCCCATGGAGACGCCGCCGAGAACCACACGCTCCAGGTGCAGCCTGTCGAGCAGGTCGCCGAGCCCTTCTGCGTAGTAGCGCATGTCTGGCTGGGCGGGTGTGCGCGGGGAACGCCCGAACCCGGGATAATCCGGGGCCACGACGCGCCGATCGTCCGAAAACGCCGTGATCTGGGGCTCGAACATCTTCCCGTTCAACGGAAAGGCGTGGAGCAAGACCAGCGGGTCGCCCGGCCCATCTCCGAGGTCCCTGTACGACATCGCCACGCCGGAAGTTCTGTGATCCACCCGGGTCTCTCCTTTTGAATAGGCTACAGGTTACAGGCTTCAGGTTTCAGGTTTTGGCCCTAAGGTGACCACTCTGTTATCCCATCGCCGCCCCTGATGGTAACGTTTTCGGCGGAGCGTTTCCGGCTTCATCCCTTTACTGAAGCCTGCAACCTGTGACCTGATGCCTCTACTCCAGCGCTCTTGCCAGGCGGCGTACTCCTTCGCGTGTCCTCTCTTCGTCAACCGCGGCGTAGCCGAGCATGAGACCACCCCTGACGCTTTCGTGGGTTCTGTAGAGCGAGACCGGCGGCGCTTCGACGCCTTGCCGCGCGGCCTGCCGAGAGGCCTTCCGGTCGTCGGTGCCGGCTGGAAGCCACCCCACGAGGTGCATGCCCGATCCGGCAGGGCTGGCGTCGAGAAGCCCGGAGAGGTGGTGAGAGATCTCTTCTATCAGGACTTCTTGCCTGGCGGCGTAGAGGGCGCGCATGCGGCGCAGGTGCCTGCCGAAGTGTCCGGCGGCGATAAACTCGGCGAGCACGGCCTGCTCCGCGGTGGGCGGGTGCCTGTCGACAAGCTCGCGGGCTGCCGTGAAGGCGTCCGTGAGATCTGGTGGCACGACCAGATAGCCGAGCCGGAGGGCTGGAAAGAGGACCTTGCTGAAGGTTCCCACGTAGACCACCCGGCCCTCCGCGTCCAACCCCTGAAGAGCCTCGAGCGGGCGCCCAGTGTAACGGTACTCGGCGTCGTAGTCGTCTTCTATCACCCACGAACCGGAACGTCCCGCCCACCCCAGCAACTCCAGGCGACGGGCGAGGCTCATGGTGACGCCGAGCGGGTACTGGTGCGAGGGCGTCACGCAAGCCAGACGTGCCCCCGGCTCGCGCCGTATTCCTTCCGCCACCATCAGGCCATCTCCGTCGACGGGGACGGGCACGAGCCTGGCACCGGACCCGGCGAGCGCCCCCCTTGCGCCCATGTACCCGGGGTCCTCGACCCACACGGCGTCGCCGGGGTCCAGGAGCACACGAGCAGCGAGGTCGAGGGCCTGCTGCGAGCCGGAGACAACGATGACCTGTTCGGGGTCGCACGCCACGGCCCGCGCCGTCGCGAGGTGGGCGGAGATCTCCCGCCGCAGCGGCCAGTACCCGGCCGGGTCCCCGTAACCGAGCAGCGCCCCCGGCGGCCGTCGCCACAGGC
>DASUPX010000519.1:0-3414 GCA_036280905.1 Rubrobacter sp.
ATGTACCCCGCCTGGCCCCGACGGGCTACCTGATCGCCACGTCCTGGCGGTGGCCGGACTGCTCGGCCTCGATGAGGTATACGCCGTCGGGGGCGCGCAGGCCGTAGCCGCGCTCGCCCATGGTACGGAGAGCGTGGCCCCGGTAGACAAGATTGTGGGGCCCGGCAACGACTTCGTCACGGCGGCCAAGCTGGAGGTGTTCGGGATAGTCGGTATCGAGGCGCCCCAGGGCCCCAGCGAGGTGCTTGTGATCGCCGACGCGAGCGCGTTTCCGGAGCGGGTGGCCCGGGATCTGATGGCCCAGGCCGAGCACCTATCTGGTGCCTCGGCCATCTTGCTAACCCCGAGCGAGCCCCTGATCTCCGGCGTGGAACCCCTCCTCTCCGGGGAGCCGGCCGAACACATCACCCTCGTCCGCGTCGACGACCTGTCGCAGGCGGTGGAGATCAGCAACCACTACGCCCCTGAGCACGCGCACATCATCTCGGAAGACCACGAGGCTATCCTCAACGACCTGGACGCGGCCGGCATGGTGGCCGTTGGAGATTTCAGCCCCGTCGCACTCGGCGATTACGCTGCGGGCCCCTCCCATGCCCTGCCCTCCGGGGGAGCTGCGACCTGGGCGTCGGCCCTTGGCACCCACGACTTCATCGCCAGAACCAACTATATCCACTTCACCCAGAGCGCCCTGCAGGACCTGGGCCCCCACGTCGAACGCCTGGCCCGCCTCGAAGGCTTCGAAAACCACGCCGCGAGCGTCACGACGCGGTTAGATTAGGGTGCTGGCTCAATCGAACCGGTAGCGCAGGCCTTCGCGCACGGCTCGGTAGCCGATCCTGCGGTACACGGAGTTGGAGGTCGGGTTGCCCAGGTCGGTGTAGAGGATGCAGCGGTGTCCGGCCTGCTGCATACGCCCGGAGAGACCGGCGACGCACGCCCCGGCGTAGCCGCGGTTACGCCTCTCCGGCGGCGTGTAGACGGCCTGCACGCGGACCACTCCCTCCACCGGCTCCGAGGTGGCCGCCATGGACACCGGCCCGCCGTTCTCCCACACCCAGAAATGCCCCGCCTCTACCCTCCGCTTCATCATGGGGGCCAACCCCCTCGTGTCTTCGCCGATTTCTACCAGGAAGTCGTGCATCCAGGATATGAGGAGGTCGAGGTCGCCGAGGCACGCTTGTCGCAGGTGACCGTCGGCCGGCGTTCCTTGCGGACGACCTCGGAGCTCGTACACGCGTTGCCCGTCCACGGGGAACGCTGCCGAACCCCGACGCTCTGTCCATTGCCCTGCGAAGCGCGCCGCCGTACCCGCCTCGCCGTTGACGCCGGGCAGGTTCACGCCGGCTTCGACGACCGCCTCTACCAGCGCCGCGATCGGTCCTGGGCCCATGGTCGTCAGGATGGCAAAGAAGTCCAAGGGCGACTGGAAGGCCATCCCGACCACGGCGCTATTCTCTGACCAACCAGTACCGGCCCTGCTCGGGATAGGCCACGCGTGCGTTCAGGAGCGTCAGAATGAGGTTGTGCGGTACCGGATCGGCGGCCAGGAACTCCCCGGCCTCGTGGAGAGCCCAACCGGGATCTTCGCCAGGAACCACTTCGAGGGTCATGCCTGGATTCTTGCACGTCCCGGACGCAAAGTCTCGAACGTGGGAAAGTTTGTCTCGCGGAAGGACTCGAACACTCGAACCTTCGGCGTCAGCCGTTGTCGAAGCTGAAACGTCAGCTAGAATGCTCTGAATCTAGTGATGCGGGAGGAAGATGGCGCGAAAGGGCAGTGCGGAGCGCAAGACGGCCGAAACCTACGTCCACGTCGACGTCGACGTCGACGGTGACGGACGGGTTGAGGTCGAGACCGGGGTGGGGTTTCTGGATCACCTCCTGCACCTGTTCGCCCACCATTCGGGCGTTGACCTGACCGTTGAGGCGAAGGGCGATACCTGGGTGGACGACCACCACACGGTGGAGGACACGGGGCTCGTGCTAGGCCGAGCCTTCGACGAGGCCCTCGGCGACCGGGGCGGCATCGTGCGCTTTGCAGACGCGAGCGCGCCGCTCATCGAGGCCCTCAGCACGGCAGTAGTTGACCTGGGAGGAAGAAGCCACCTCACGTGCAACCTCGGGCCGATGCCAGAGAAGATAGGAACCTTCGACGTGGAGCTCTTCCCCGAGTTCCTGCGTGCCTTCACCCAGTACGGGCGCTTCACGCTCCACTTCAACTGCCTCTACGGCGAGAACGCCCACCACAAGATAGAGTCGGGTGTCAAGGCGATGGCGGTCGCCGTAAGAGAAGGGGTGCAGTTCCGCACCTCGGGCAGCGCGTCTACTAAGGGGGTTATCGATTAGCGGTCAGCCTTTAGCCGTTAGCTATCAGCGGTCAGCTCCCAACCAGGAAAGAATCCGATCATCAGGTACGAAGATCACGACGAAGCTGAAAGCTAGAGGCTGATGGCTGATAGCTTACGAGTAGCTGTTGTCGATTATGATGCGGGCAACACTCTTTCCGTCACGCGTGCGCTGGAGAAGGTTGGTGCCAGGGTCGAGCTTACGCCGGATCCGGACCGGGTGCTCGCCGCCGATGCCCTGGTGTTGCCCGGGGTTGGGGCTTTCGGGGACTGCATGAGGAAGCTGCGGGAGCGGGGGATGGATGAGGCTTGCTCGGAAGCGTTTCGGCGGGGCACGCCGTTTCTCGGGGTTTGCGTGGCGCTGCAGGTCGTTTTCGAGCGCTCCGAGGAGACGCCCGGCGTGGAGGGGCTCGGTCTCATGCCAGGCGGTGTGGTGCGCTTCGGGGGCGACGGGCTGAAGGTCCCGCACATGGGATGGAACGAGCTATCCCTGGTTCGCGGCCACCCCGTCCTGGACGGTCTCGACGGCGAGGCGTTCTACTTCGTTCACTCGTACTACCCGGAACCAGATGAGCCTGCTGACCTGGTCGGCGAGACGGAGTACGGCGTGAAGTTCTGTTCAGCGGCCGGGAGGGAGAACCTGGTTGCCGTGCAGTTCCACCCCGAGAAGAGCAGCATCTCCGGTCTGCGGTTGTACGAGAACTTCCTTTCGTGGGCGGGGGCATAGACAGGTGGGGCAGAACCGGACGACGGCTGGAGATCTCCTCCGGAGTTCCCGTCTTCGGCTACGTCCGCTGGAAAGGGAGGACTTGCCACGCTACCAGGAACTTTTCTCCGAGCCGGAGATCAGCCTGCACTACGGCGGGCTCGGCGTGCCAGAGAGCCTCTCCCGGCTGCAGCGGCGCTTCGACGGGGGAGAGTTCGATGTCACTGACCGTTTCCTGCACCTGGTGATCGAGACCGAAGGCCAGCTGATCGGGACGACGGTGTTGAGCAACGACGAGAACCTTCCGAGCCGCTCGGCAACGTTCGGCATCATCATCGGCGACCGGGCTTATCTCGACCGGGG
>DASUPX010000520.1:0-8461 GCA_036280905.1 Rubrobacter sp.
GATGATGTCCCTGCCCGCGTCGCCAGCGAGACGGTCGTCCGCCATGGTGCTGGTGAGGGTGCTGCGCGGGACAGGCTGCCAGCCCGGCTCGCGATCTATCGCCGAGTTTCGGGAGCGATTGACCTGGTCGGCACCGCTGGTGATCTGTCAGGCGACCAACGGGGATCTTGGTCATCGGACGGGTTGTTGGTGAGCCGGTCCGCGCCGGAGCCGTCCGGATTCATGGTGTATACCTCGAGGTCTCCGTCCCGGTCACTTTCGAAGGTAATCTTACCGTTGGTGCTG
This sequence comes from Rubrobacter sp., assembly GCA_036280905.1. Taxonomy (GTDB): domain Bacteria; phylum Actinomycetota; class Rubrobacteria; order Rubrobacterales; family Rubrobacteraceae; genus Rubrobacter_D. The sequence goes on from DASUPX010000520.1 coordinate 286, forward strand.
GGGAAGACCGCCTCTGCGGGTCCTACCGACACGACTAGCACGCTGGACACCAGCGCGCCCCCAGCTACCACCGCTAGCGTCCTGATTCGATCGAGAGATCAGTTCTTTTTCCTCTTTGCCGTAGCGCGGCAGAAGTGACCTCACGGTTCCGTGTTGTGAACGCATCGTACCCCCAAACGAGGCGAAGCGCATTCCCTTTACGCGGGCCATCTTCCTACAGACGACCCCGGACCCCAGGGGGCCGGCCGACAAACCAACCCTTCTGCAAGATACGCTCAACAACGACTCACGGGTTCTCGATTGAGGCCTCGCTATTGAGGAGACGGCCTGCTACCCAAGGTCAAGCACGCACATGCTGTATCCCTCAGCTCTTGGGTTTGATCGCTTCGCTGGTGCCGAGGACGCGGCCAGAGTCGTCCTGGGCCTGTACCGCCACGTAGGGTTCTTCGGTGCGTATCGCCATGGCCGTCTCGAAGCCATCCCGTGGGACGGATCCTACCGGCTCGAGGTTCTCCGGGCTGGACCCGGCGAGGACCTGCCAGGTGGTCGTCTCCGTGGAGCCGTTCCAACTGGCGTAGACGTTCACTTCGTCTCCCTCGCCTCTCTCTGCCGCCACGGCTGGGTCTTCCGCCGGTCGTCCGCTCCATACCTGGCGGAAGCCCCGGTAGGATTGGGTCTCGCCCGCGAACTGGAGGTCGAAGATCATCTCGCCCTCCCTGGTGTACTCGGAGTTGAACGGTTCGGTTCCCCAGCCCACGAAGACGTTGCCGTTCGGTAGCACCTGCATGTTGCCCTGGGAGGTCGCCAGCGGCTTCTCGGGATGGGTGTACTCTCGCAGCAGGGTGGCCTTCATCGCCTCCTCGTCGAGCTCTAGCACTATCCCGCGTGACTGGTCGTGTATCTCGGGTGGGGCGCCGTTGTCGAAGATGGAGATGGTGCCGTCCTCGTGGCGGCGGGCGTCGTGCTGGGAGACCATGCGGGTGCCCTCACCCATCTCGAAGTCGCTCCTCTTGCCGCCCAGGCGCCACAAGACCTCCCCGCTCTCGCGGTCCACCTTGTAGACGGCGTAGGTCCCCTTGGCGTCGATGAGGAAGTTGCCGTCGGGCTCTACCTCGATGGAGTTGATGTGGAAGTAGTCGAGGGCTACGTCCGGGTCTTCCGGCGGGGGACGGTAGGACTCACCGACGCCGACATGGTCGAGGCTACGCCACTCGAAGAGCACCTCCCCGGTCTCCAGGTCGAGCTCCTGGGCTATGCCGTCCCATACGGGAGCATCGCTCGGACCACCGATGGGGGAGAGATCTGCCCTCGTCTGGGAGTAGGCCGTGAGGAGCGCGGTGTCCCGGGGAGTTATGGAGAACTCGTGCAGGTCACCATCGAGACCTCCCCCCGCTTTTACCCGGCGTACCTCGCGGTAGGAGGAGTCGAAGATCACGTACTCCCCCACGCCGTGCCCGGCCACGATACCACCCTGCCACCAGGTGAGTACGGGCTCGCCCCTGTAGGTCTGGACCTTGAAGTCCGCCGTGTACCTGTCCCTTGAGAACCAGACCAGGCGTCCCTGGTTGTCCAGGATCATGGGCCCATCCTGCCCCTCGCCCTTCTTGACGCCGACGAAGACGTACCCGGGCGCCACGTTCCCCGCGGCCTCGACGTTGACCCCGACCGAAGGGGGATGGAGTTCGGGCCTCGAGCGGAAGCTCTGCGTAGACCCCGATTGCCCCGGGGTAATCGTCGAGATCCAGTCTGCCGGCCGGCAGCCCACCGTGTTCAGGAGCACGGCCCCGAGGGCCCCTGCACCCGCAACCTTCAGAAACTCCCGTCTTGTTTGCCTCGCGCCCAATCTCTTCCTTCTCTGGCCATCGAACTCGTAACAGGACCGGGCAAGCGTAATCCGTCGGTGCCTCCGGTGCAAGTGGGCCTGCGCGAGAGAGTCCTGGCAGAACCCCTTGCCAGCCTGTCGATCGGCCCTCTGCCACTTCTTCTTGCAGAGGGATGAAAGCCGAGGGCTTGCCGCTGTAAGATGAAGCCATGGCCTGGGGTCTCTCATGAGGATGTTGCGGGTTGTCGTCCTCTCCCTTGCCATGACGCTGTTTCTCTCCGTCGGCTGTGGCGTGGGCGACGCAGACAAGAACGCAGAACGCAGCAATGCTTCGGCCCGTTCCGGCGAGGCCGCGCGGGCGCGGTCGGCCGATGACCGGCCGAACATAGTCTTCGTGATGACCGACGACATGGGAGAGGGGATGCTCTCCCGCATGCCCACCGTCCGCTCACGCATAGTGGGCGGGGGCATTAAGTTCGATAACGCCTTCGCTACCCAGTCTCTTTGCTGCCCAGCGCGGGCTACCGTCCTGCGGGGGCAGTACCCCCACAACCACCGCATAACGGCCAACGACGTGCCCGACGGCGGCGCGGTGCGCTTCCGCAGGCGCGAGCTCGACGAGTCAACGTTCGCCACGTGGTTGCAGGATTCGGGGTACCGTACCGGGCTGGTCGGCAAGTACCTGAACAACACCGAGAAGCACTACATCCCACCCGGGTGGGACGAGTGGAACGGCATGATCGGCATGGACCACGACCACCTGGTAAACGAGAACGGGCATCTCCGCAAGTACCCGCGGGAGACCCTCATGACCGACGTGTACACCGACAAATCCCTTGACTTCTTGCGGCGGGCGACCGACGATGCCTCAGACCCCCCGTTCATGCTCTGGGCCGGTACCTACGCGCCCCACCTGCCGGCCGACTACTCCAGGCGCGACGCCGACCTCTTCGAGGACACCCCGCTCCCCAGGCCCCCCTCTTTCAACGAGGACGACGTCTCGGATAAACCGGAGTGGATACGCGACACGCCCCGTTTGAAGGACCGCGAGATAGAGAAGCTGCAAGAGCAGCACCGCGACCGGCTCCGCTCTCTCCAGGACGTGGACCGGATGGTCGACGACATACTGACGCTGCTAGAGGACCGGGGCGAGCTGGACGACACCTACGTGGTGTTCACCACGGACAACGGGCTGCAGACGGGCCAGCATCGCCTGACGAAGAAGTCCACGCCGTATGAGGAGGCCGCCGGCGTTCCGCTCGCCGTCAGGGGCCCCGGTGTTCCCGCCGGCGTAGTGCGCGACCAGCTCGTGATCAACAACGATTTCGCGCCGACTTTCGCCGATTGGGCTGACACGGGCGTCCCCGGCTTCGTCGACGGCCGGAGCCTGGCGCCGCTGTTAGGCCAGAGCCCGCCCCCCGACTCCGACTGGCGGACGGCCGTGCTCAACGAACAGAACCAGAAGCAGAGGTTTCACATCCCCGACTACGAGGCCGTCAGGACAGAGACCAGTACCTACGTGCGGTGGAAGACCGGCGAGCGGGAACTCTACGACCTGCGGAAGGACCCCTACGAGCTGGAGAACCACAGCGACAGGGCCGATCCAATCACCCTCTCGCGCTTCAAGACGCTAGCTGATCTGCTCAGCGGTTGCCGGGGTTCTTCGTGCAGGGCGGCCGAGGGACCGTAACCGGTTGATAACCCCTCGATCCTTCTGGTAGTTTGACGCTGCTGATCCCCTGATCAATCTACCAAGGAGGTCTTCGCGTGCGTTCTAGAGAAACCTCGGCCATGTCAGTAATTCTTCCCCTCGTGCTCGTGCTAGCGGGGCTCCTGGCCGGCTGCGGCGGTGGCGAGGAGTCAGGCGGCGGCCAGCAGGGGGGCGACAAGGGCGGCGGTGAGTCTCTCAAACAAGAGAGACTCTCGAAGAAGATAGCGATCGGAACGGTCAGGGCCTACAAGGACGACAGGAGGAGGCTCTCCCTGCGTCCGGCGGCCGAGGAGCAGGGCGACAAGCCCCTTGGTTTCAAGGTCAGGAAGAAGGCCCAGGTCACGCTCGACGGGAAGCAGGCTGAGCTGGGAGATATAGAGGAGGGCCAGCAAGCCCAGGTCAGGTACGTGGTCGAGAACGATGTCAACCGGGCCATCATCGTGCAGCTGTTCACCAGGCAGCAACCGGAGGGTGACAGGAAGCAGCCCGGCGAGGACAACAACCAGGACCAGCCATCCGGCGGGGACGATAGCAGCGGCTAGGACGGTCCGGCGCGGGAAAGGGATCCCAACCACATGAGGATCCTCCTCACGGGGGCCACGGGACTTCTCGGGGGCAGCCTTCTGGAGCTCCTGCTGGCCGCTGGACACGAGGTCCGCTGCCTCGTCCGCCGGGATAGCCCCAACGCCTCGCGGCTCGACGGCAAGGGGGCCGAGGTCTTCCGCGGCGATGCCGCGAGCGAGGAAGACCTCTACGAAGCCCTCGGTAACAGGGACGCGCTCTTGCACATCGCCGGCATCGAATACTCGCCCGCCGTCGTGGCTGCCGCCCGCAGGGCCGGCGTCGGGCGGCTCGTGGTCGTGGGTAGCACGAGCGCACACTCGGCCTACGCCTTCCGCTCCGCCCCCAAACTGGAGATGGAAGAGGTGGTGCGCTCCAGCGGGCTCCCCTGGACGATCGTGCGTCCCACCATGATCTACGGCTCCGAGCGGGACAGGAACGTTCACCGCCTCCTCCGCTTCCTCGACCGCCTACCCCTGTTCCCCATGTTCGGACCTGGCACTAACCTCTGGCAGCCCGTCTACTACGAGGACTGCGCGGGGGCCATACTCGAAACCCTGAACCATCCCGAAACGATAAACCGGAGCTACGACCTGCCCGGCGCGAACCCCCTGACTTACCTGCACCTGGTGAGGACGGCCGCCGCGGCCCTCGGGCGGGAACCGCGTATCGTCCGCGTACCTATCGAGCCCGTCCGCCGGGTCCTCGTCGCGGCCGAAAGGCTGCGCCTACCCCTCCCCGTTGACTCGGGCCAGGTGATCCGTTTGCGGGAGGACAAAGCCTACCCCTACGAGGACGCGGGACGCGACCTTGGCTACGCGCCGCGCCCCTTTAGCGAGGGCGTTACGCTCGAGGTCGCACGCCTCCGGGAGCTCGGGATGCTGCGTCGGTAGGTTGCTACACTGACGCCGCACAGCGCGAAAGGAGCGCGTTTGGTCGGGTTATCGGAGGCATGCGCTTTGGGAACACGTCCTCGGACGAAGCTGGCGTGACGGTAACGAGCCTGGTCGCGGGTGGCGTGGCCTTCCTGGTGGCAGGGGCGCTCGTGCCCCTGCTCGTCAGGTTCGCCGTCGGGAGGAACCTGCTCGACGTGCCGAACCTCCGCAGCTCGCACGAGGTGCCAACCCCGAGGCTTGGGGGCGTGGCGATATTCGTGGGTACGCTCGCCGGCGCGGCGTTGCTCTGGTCCGAAGGAATGCTGCCTTTGCTCTTCGCGGCGGCGCTTGTCTGGGCGGTCGGGCTGGTAGACGACCTCTCCAGCCTCCATTTCGGCATCAAGGCCGCCTTCCAGGCGCTCGCCGCCGCCGGCCTGCTGCTCTACTACCCGCCGACCCTGATCTCTTCTGCACCCGGGGCATTCGGCGTGCTCGTCTTCGGCGTCGCGGTGTTCTGGATCGTCTCCCTCAGCAACGCCTTCAACTTCATGGACGGCATAGACGGGTTCACGGGCGGCGTCGCGCTAGTGAACGCGCTATTTCTCGTCCCGATCGTCGGCACCATGGCCGGTTTCTTTCCAGCCCTGATCGGTGCCACAGCGGGGTTCCTGATCTGGAACATAAGCCCCGCTTCCATCTTCGTCGGGGACTCAGGGGCCTACTTTCTCGGCTTCAGCCTCTCCGCCGTGGCCCTCTACGCGCCAGCCCTCTCGGGCCAGCAATGGACCCCCATAGGCTTCCTGGCTTGCATCGTGGTCTTCACCCCTTACCTCTTCGACACCGGATACACTCTCTTCCGGCGCCTCAAGGGCGGGGCCGGCAAGAGCATCTTTCTCGCCCACAGGGAACACATCTACCAGCGCATCACACCAACCACCCAGATGCACCGGCGCACGAGCATCCTCTACTACGGCCTGAGCATTATCGCCGGCTTCGCCGCGCTCCTGATCTTCCAGGGCACCCCACCTTCCGTGATAGCCGGAATCGCCCTCGCCCTGATCTGCTGCGCCATCCTCGTCAACCTCCCGAGGCTGGTGAGCTAGCACGCTACGGCTAACGCCTCCGCGTGCGCACGCCGCCTCTGGCGGCTTGTCAGCACGCTCCCTACGGTCGCTTGTTAGCACGCCGCTTTCGCGGCTTGTCGGCAACGCTTCGCCCGGCTCCGCCTGGCTCACTTTCAGCCACGAACGGCTGCGGCCTCGCCCTTCCGCCCCCGAGTACCGCCGTGGAGGGAAAGCCCGGTTGCCGAAGCTGCCGTTACGGAGAGAGACGACTGGCCAAAAGCGAGGCGAAGCCGAAGCGTTGCTGACAAGCGAGGGCGCCAGCCCGAGCGTGCTGACAAGCCGCCAGAGGCGGCGTGCTGGTAATATACCGGCTTATGTGGTTGTTGCAGAGCATAGGGCGCCGGCTTCTTGGCATCCTGGATCGGTTGCAGAGGGCCTTCCATCGTTCGCCGCCGGCCTTCAGGCGTGTGGCGGCGATGCTCGTCGACGCGCTCATCGTTATCGAGTCGTTCGCTGTTGTGCTCATCGTCAGGGTAAACGGCGACGCCGACCCGCCGGACTTCGAGTTGTTCTGGCCTTTTGCGGCGTTCTCCGCGGTTGCGTTCGTGCTGCTACTGAACGAGACCGGCGTCTACAGAAGCATTTTGAGGTACACGGGCATTTACCAGGGCGTGCAGGTGCTGAGCGCCACGGCCATAGCGGCCGGCGGCCTGTTCCTTGCCGTGTTCTGCGTTGGCCCTTACGGGTTCGAGGTAACGGAGCAGAACGTCGTTCCGCTCTCGGTTCCCCTGGTTGGTTCGGTGCTGGCCTACGTGCAGCTCGTGGCCGTGCGGCTGTACCCCAGGGTGTTCTACGAGTTGTCTTTGCGGGAGGTCGGGCGCCGTACCAGGGTGGTCATCGTGGGCACGGGGGAGCCCGGGGTGGCGCTCGCCGGGCACATCTGGCGGACGGCCGCCTCCCAGACCCAGGTCGTTGGTTTCATAAGTGACTCGCGTGTGGAGGTCGGCAGGCGCGTGGAGAGCGCGCCGGTACTCGGGGTCGTGGAGGACCTGCAGGACCTGATCTCCCAGCACGGCGTGGACCAGGTCATTATCGCCAAGCCGCAGGCCAGCAGGGAAGAGATGGATTGGATCTGGCGCACCTCCATCCGAGCTTCGGCCGAGGTGAAGGTTATGCCGGACCTCGGGGAGTTTCTGGCCGAGGGTGCCATCAAGCTGCGTGAGCTCCAGATCGAGGACCTTCTCGGGCGCGAGCCGGTGGACATCGACCTCGACGCCCTCTCGGGTTACATAAACGGCAAGAGGGTCCTGGTGACCGGGGCCGGCGGCTCCATCGGCCGGGAGCTATCGCGCCAGATCTCACGCCTGGGACCGGCGAAGCTGGTCCTGCTCGACCGCGACGAGAGCGGCCTCTACTACCTGAACACGGAGCTGAGGCGCGAGGATTTTCACGATGCCGAGGTGTTTGTCGGCGACGTCACCCACGCCGAGCGGGTCAGCTTCGTTTTCGAGACCTTCGAGCCGCAACTCGTGTTCCACGCCGCCGCCTACAAGCACGTGCCCATGATGGAGCTGCAGGCCACCGAGGCCGTGGTCAACAACGTGCTCGGCACCCTCAACGTCGCCCGCGCCGCGGGGGCCTACGGGACGAGCAAGTTCATCAACGTCTCCACCGACAAGGCCGTCAACCCCGTAAACGTGATGGGCGCGACCAAACGCCTGGCCGAGATGATCGTCAAGAACCTCTCCACGGAGTACCCGGAGACGATCTACGCCTCTGTCCGCTTCGGGAACGTGTTGGGGAGCCGCGGCTCCGTCGTACCGACCTTCCGCCAGCAGATAGAGGTCGGCGGCCCGGTCACCGTAACGCACCCAGACATGATCCGTTACTTCATGACCATCCCCGAGGCGGTCTCCCTGATTCTGCAGGCCGGCGCTATGGCCGAGGCCTACGGTACCTACGTCCTGGAGATGGGCCGCCCCGTCGCCATCACCGACCTGGCAAGGAAGATGATCGAGATAATGGGAGCCCCTAACGTCAAGATCAAGTTCGTCGGCCTGCGCCCCGGCGAGAAGCTGAAGGAGGAGCTCTTCGAAGAAGGCGAGGAACGGGTCTCGACCCAACACCCCATGGTGTTCAAACT
>DASUPX010000521.1:0-7057 GCA_036280905.1 Rubrobacter sp.
GTTGCCCAGCCTCCCGATGATGGAACGCAGGCCGTTGTGCCCACCGGCCCCACCCCCGACCTTGACCCTCACCGTGCCGGTCTCCAGATCCAGGTCGTCATGGACCACCACGAGGTCCTCGGGCCTGTAGCCCGAGACGGCGGAGCCGGAATTGTTCATGAACGTCGTCGGCTTGAGAAGCGTGGCCTCGACCAGACCAAGGGTGATGGGCGCGGCCTCGGCCTTCTTACGTTTGCGCCAGGAGCCGGCGTGGCGCGTAGCGAGCTCGTCGGCAACCAGGTAGCCGACGTTATGGCGGGTTCGTTCGTAGGAGCGTCCCGGGTTACCCAGGCCGACGACGACGGGGGACTCGAGGAGCCCCCCGTCGCCTTTCGCCTCCCCGCTGAAGAAAGAGCGGACCAGCCTAGGCCTGAACGTTCTGTCCGGCCGGGCCTTCGCCCTCCTCGGCAGATTCCTCGGGGGTCTCTTCACCCTCGGCAGCCTCCTCGCCTCCCGCGGCCTCTTCCTCGTCCGTCGGCTCCTCGACGATGCCGGCGGCCTCCATCTCCTCCTCGGAGATCTCCGTCGGCGCCGTCACCGTCACGGCGACCTCTTCCGGCTCCGAGAGCAGTGCCACGCCATCAGGGAGCGTCAGGTCGCCCAGGGTAAGGTTCTCGTTCATGCCCAGTTCGGAGACGTCGAGCGTGATCTCCTGGGGGATATCCCCGGGGAGGGACTCGACCTGGATCTCGTAGGCCACCTGCTGCAGAACACCGCCCTCTTCCACGCCGGGCGCATCGCCCGTGACCGACAGCGGCACCGTGACCTCGATGCGCTCGGTCATATTCACCGGGGCAAAGTCCACGTGGACCAGAAGCCCGGAGACGGGGTCGCGATGCGCGTCAACGACCCGGGCCGTCGAGGTGTTCCCGTCGATGGCTATGTTGTAGAGGGCGTTATCCCCGTAGTGGTGAAGCGTGTAGTCCACTATTCTGGTCGGGATCGCAAGCGCCGTGCTCCCGCCTGCCTCGTTGCCCTCGCCGTAGAGCACGGCGGGGGTCATCCCCGAGGCCCTCAGACGGCGGGCCGCGTTCTTGCCACGCTCGTAGCGTTCCTGTGCTTGCAGGTCTATGTTATCTGCCATTTCTCGCTCCTAACGGTCTAGAAGAGTTGGTTCTCGCCCATAAATACCTCGCTCACCGACTCGTCCGTAAACACGTTCTTGATGGTGCTAGCGAGAATTGGTGCGATATTTAGCGTTTTGATCTTAGCCTGCGGCTGGTTCTCATTCAAGGGCAGCGTATTCGTCACCACGATCTCCTTGAGGGGTGATTCATCGAGCTTGCGGTAGGCGTCGCCGGAGAACTCGCCGTGGGTCGCGGCGGCGCTAACTTCGGTGGCACCCTCGTCCACCAGGCGCTGCGCGGCGTTCGCGATGGTTCCGCCCGTGGCGATAACGTCGTCTATCATGATCACGCGCTTGCCAGCCACATCGCCGATAACGTGCGTCACCTCGGAATGGCCCGGCCTGTCACGCATCTTGTTCACGATGGCCCACGGGAGACCCAGGTGGCCGGCGAGCTGCTTGGCGACCTTGACCTCGCCAGTATCAGGGGCCACCACCACGCCATCCTCGGCGCCCCTGAAGCCCTGGCCCACGAAGTAATCAACGAACGTGTGCATCGCCGTCAGGTGATCCACGGGGAAGGAGAAGTAGCCCTCTATCTGGCCCGTGTGCAGGTCCATCGTCATCACCCGCTCGGCGCCGGCGGCCGCTATCATGTTGGCCACCAGCCTCGCCGTAATAGGCTCGCGCGGCTTGGTCTTCCTGTCCTGGCGCGAGTAGGCGTACCAAGGGATCACGGCGACGATCCTCTTCGCCGAGGCCCTCTTGGCGGCGTCTATCATGATCAGGAGCTGCATGAGGTTGTCGTTGACGGGCTCACACAGGGACTGGACGATGAACATGTCGGCCCCGCGCACGCTCTCCAGGTAACGGGCGTAGAGCTCACCGTTGGCGAACTCCGTCAGCTCGACCCCTGTGAGCTCCATGTCGAGCCGGTCGGCTATGCTCTCGGCCAGCGTGGGGTAACCATCGCCGCTGACGATCATCAGCCGCTTCTCCGTGGTCTGCGTCAGATAGCCGTTCTGCATAACCAAAGCGCTAGCCCCCCGTCTCTTTCTCTTGCGGCCCGTCTTGCCTCTTCCTGCGCTTCTGGGGCGACTCCGCGATGGCCCGCGCCGGTGACCCCACCGCGAGCTTGCCCGCCGGTACGTTCTTGTTGATCACGGCCCCGGCCCCCGTGTAGGCGTCCTCGCCAACCTCGACGGGCGCGATGAGGGCGGTGTTGACCCCGGTAAAGACGCCGTCGCCCAACGTGGTCCGATTCTTGTTCACCCCGTCGTAGTTGGCTGTTATGGTCCCGGCCCCGACGTTGACGCCGGCCCCGATCTCCGCGTCCCCGATGTAGGAGAGGTGCGGCACCTTGCTCCCCTCTCCAACCCGCGAGTCCTTGAGCTCGCAGTAGGCGCCGACCTTGGACCCGACACCGAGCTTCGTCCCCGGCCTCAAGAACGAGTAGGGTCCGACGGTCGCCCCGGCGCCGACCTCGGCCCCGCGCCCCACCGAGTGCTCCACGAGGGCTCCTTCACTGACCAGGGTATCCTGCAGGTCGGTGTTCGGCCCGATCACGCAGTCCGTGCCCACCTTCGTTCCCCCGCGCAGGAGGGTACCGGGCAGGATCACGGTGTCGCGCCCGATCTCGACGGTGGCGTCTATGTGGGTCGAGGCTGGGTCTCTTACCGTAACCCCTTCCCTCATGTGCGCGTCGAGGATGCGGCGCCTGAGGATCTCCTCGGCCACCGCCAGCTGCGCGCGGTCGTTGACGAGATGCGACTCCTCCATGTCCTTGAGCCTGTAGGTTACGGCCCTGGAGCGCCGCCCGATGGTCTCGAGCACGTCCGTCAGGTACAGCTCGCCGCTCATGTTCTCCGTGGAGAGTCCCCCGACCGCTTCCCTTATCTCCGGTATCCTGAAGGCGTAGAGTCCGAGGTTGACGAGCCCTATCCTCCGCTCCGCCTCGGTCGCGTCTTTCTCCTCTACTATCCTGACCACGCCAGCATCCTCGACCACCCTCCCGAGGCCGCTCGGGTCGTCGGGCTCGGCCACGAGCACCGTAGCGCCAACGCCCGCCGAGCGGTGCCGCTCGACCAGCTCTCCAAGAGTCCTGTCCGAGATTAGGGGACCGTCGCCGTTGACGACCAGAAGGGTGCCCTCCTGGTCCTCCGGGATGGCGGACAGGGCCACGCGCACGGCGTCACCGGTCCCGAGCTGTTCCTCCTGCAAGACGGCCGTCGCGTCGTCGGGCAACACGTCCTCGACGAGGTCGGCCTGGTGGCCAACCACCACGAGCGTCCCCTCCGGCAAGAGTGGCCTGGTCGCCCCGATCACGTAGTTCACCATGGGGATGCCGCACAACGTGTGAAGGACCTTCGCCCGGTTGGACTTCATCCTGGTGCCCTTGCCAGCCGCCAGGACCACGGCGAAGATCGGTGAACTCTGAGACATGTACCCGCACCATCCCTATCGCTCGTGTTATCTCCGGCGGCTGGGGCGGCAGGATTCGAACCTGCGATCCCGGGACCAAAACCCGGTGCCTTGCCTCTTGGCCACGCCCCAGTACGACCCCAGCAGATTATACCGGAGCACCTTTTCGCCGTCAGGTGTAGAGGCATCAGGCTACAGGAATTAGAAGACCCGTCGTCCGTTGCCTCGATGCGCCCCCGGTTCCACGTTTCTTGCGAGACCGCTCCAGGGGCTATGCGCACGTTGGGGCAGTTCGCGAACCGCCCTACACGGGTTTCGGGTTCGGCTCGGGTGCCGGGGTAGGATCATCTCTACGCAAACTTTCCCGGCAACCCCATCGGAGAGAGATATCCCCGGACCGTTCCTTGTGGAACACGCACCAGAAGACCGGGAGGTCACCCCATCTCACCGTTCGAGAAGCGAAGCGCTGAAGAGCCTTCCTGTAGCCTGATGCCTGTTGCCTTCTTCAAACGAATTCTACCCCGTGCGGAACCGGCTGGTAGACCCCCGCGAACGGTACATCGACGGCCTTTGCGGCTCTTTCGGCGGCACCTTCATCGTCGAAGATGCCGTACACGGCGGTACCGCTCCCGCTCATCGTGGCCCCGAGCGCTCCGCACCTCAGAAGGTCACGTTGCAACGTCTTTACCTCTGGTACAAGCTCGCGCGTCACCGAGACGAGGTCGTTGCCCACGGCCGCGGCGAGGTCCCGAAGGCTTCTGGACCGGAGCGCCGAGACGACGGGTTCGACGCAAAGGGCGCTCTTTGCTCCCATCGCATCGTGGGCGCGGTAGATCTCTCCGGTATCCGCGCTACGGTGCGGCTTGGCGAGGACGAGTCTCTGGGCTGGTGGGCTGGGAAGCTGCGTCAACCTCTCCCCTACCCCCTCACCGAGGGCGGTTCCCCCCGAGATGCAGAAAGGCACGTCGGCCCCGACCCTGGCCCCCACCTCACGTAACCCTTCCATCCCCAGCCCGAGATCGAAAAGCTCGTTCAACCCCACAAGGACCGCGGCAGCATCCGCGGAGCCGCCGCCAAGCCCGGCCCCCACCGGGATCCACTTCCGCAAGCTGACGCGCACGGGAAGCGCCAGGCCCGTCAGCCTCTGGAGCGACTTCCAGGCCACGTATGCCGTGTTTCGTTCGGGCGGTCCCATCTCCTCACCCTCTGGCTCGAAGTCGAACTCGAACCCCTCGGCGATCCGTTCTATGTCCACCTCGTCAGAGAGGGAGATGCTCTGCATAACGGTTGCGATGTCGTGGTAGCCGTCCACGCGCAGTCCCAGAACGTCGAGCGCGAAGTTGACCTTGGCGAAAGCCCTGAGCCGAACCTCCCGCATCACAACGCCCACGAAAGCGCCCGGTACAACGCCACGAAATCCTCAGGCGCCAGCTCCTCGGCCCTCGCGTCCGGCCCGTAGCCAAGCGATTGCAGCACGCGCGGGGCCTCCCTGCGCACCGGTTCGGGCAGGTTGTTGACCAGCCGCTTGCGACGGCTCCTGAAAGCGCCGAGGACGAGGCGTTTGATCCCCTGGTAACCGTCCGGTTTGCTCTTGCGATCCATCTCCACGACCGCCGAGTGTACCCTGGGGGGCGGGTCGAACACCGTGGGGGGAACCCGGTGCAAGACCCTCACGCTCGCCAGCAGTTGCGCGAGCACCGCGTAGGCCGCGTAGTCCTTGCTCCCCCGATCGGCCGCCATCCTGCGTGCCACCTCCAACTGCACCATAAACCGCAACGTACGTATGCTGTCGACCTCCTCGAGCAGGGCCAGCACGAGCGGCGAGGCGATGTTGTAGGGAAGGTTGGCGACCAGCCTGGTCGGCTCCGGGTCGAGGGCGGAGTAGTCGAAGCGGAGGGCGTCTCCCTTGTAGACGATCACGTTGTTCCTGCCACGTGCTGCCTCGCGAAGGGCCGGGAGAACATCCGGGTCGAGCTCGATGGCGTGCACCAGGCCAGCCCTCTCGGCCAGGAAGCTCGTCAGGAACCCACGTCCCGGACCTATCTCCAGCACCACGTCGTCTTTCGTTACGCCCGAGGCGACGATCCTGGCGGTGTTAGGGTCCTTTAGAAAATGCTGTCCGAAGCGTTTTTTCGGCGGCCCCTGTTCGGACAACGAAACCTACACCTCCAGCGGTAGGCCGAAGAGGTTGCGGGCGTTGCGGGTGGTGAGGGTGGCGAAGTCATCGTCATCCATACCAAGCCTCTCGGCGACGAAGCCGGCAGTGTACACGACGTTCTCGGGCACGTTCTTCCTGCCGCGCGCGGGCTGGGGACTCAGGTAGGGAGCGTCGGTCTCGACCAGGATACGCTCCTCGTCGAGAAGGCGGAGCACCCTGGCCGTCTCGCTGCCCTTGTAGGTGACGTTTCCCGCAAGACCGATGTAGTAGCCGCGCTCGGTCGCCTCCCTGACCTCCCGGTCACCACCCTCGAAGCAGTGCAAGACGATCGGAACGCGTGCGCTACCGAGGCACGCCATCGTATCGGCGAAGGCTTCCCTGGTGTGGATCACCAGCGGCAGCCTCGTGTCGTTGGCAAGGGAGATAACGTCCTCGAAAAGTGCCCGCTGCACCTCCTCAGACCACTCCGAACGGTAGTAGTCGAGCCCGACCTCACCGAGCGCCACTATACCGGGCGACTCCGAGAGCTCGGCGAGCGCCTCGAGGTCGGCCGCCGTATAGGTGCCCGCGTTGTGGGGATGAATACCTGCCGTCGAGTAGACGTTGGGCAAGACCGCCGCGAGCTCTGCCCCTCTCTGGGAGTCCTCGACCTCGGTCCCGATGTTGACCACCGCCCCGACGCCCACGTCGGCCGCGCTCTTCACCGCCTCCTCCGGGGAGACCTCGAGCCGCAGAAGGTGCGTATGCGAGTCCACAAGCATAGTGCCTATCTCCTCTTCCCCGGAGTCGTCAGCGAAGGGCATTATACAGGGAGCAGGGAAAGGGTGGCCGAAAGAGCCGCTTTCCCTCTCGAGGTCCCTTTACCACCGTTGGATGCCAGCCTGGCTTCATACCGAAAGATGGCGGGTTTCTGACCTTCATTCGCTTCTGGAGTTCACCAGCCCCGCGTAGATCTCGGCCCTTCTGTGTCCTGACTCCCTCGCCGCCAGCGCCGCGGCCCGCGACGGGCTCTCGCCCTCCGAGACGTGCCCCCTGGCAATCTCGACGGCTTCTTCGAGGGTCGCGCTCCCGCGTTCGTCATCACCACGAACCACCACGACGATCTCACCCTTTACCTTGCCAGAGAAGTGCTCCGCGGCCTCGGCAGCCGTCCCACGGAAAACCTCCTCGTGCAGCTTGGTCAACTCCCGGCACACCGCGACAGGGACTCCGGGAGGCAGGTCCCGAAGCGTCCTGGCCAGCCTGTTCGGCGACTCGAAGAGCACGAACGTGGTCTCCTCGCGCTGGATGCGTTCGAGCGTCTCCGTCCTGATACGGCCCTTGCGTGGAAGGAAACCGAGGAACACGAAGGAGTCAGTGGGCAACCCCGAAAC
>DASUPX010000522.1:0-4090 GCA_036280905.1 Rubrobacter sp.
CTTTCGGGGTCCGAGCGCGCCTCCCTGGCGAGCGCCCAGAGCGCAAGGTCCATCTCCGTGGTCGGGTTGTGCGGGAGCGCGCGCATCGCCACCCGCCTTTCGTCGAAAGTGGCAAGGTTCCCGAGCAGCTTGCCGGCGAGCGCGTTGACGAGGAGGCCTGTGACAAAGACCGGGGGCACGTTGCGTAGAATCTCGGGAGGGCCGTCGCGCAGCAGCCGCTCGGCGGCAACGAGGTGCCCGGAGGCCCCCGTGGGCGCCCCGTGCGCCTCGCGTAACCCTGCCACGGCGCGGGCGGCACGGGCCCTCGCCCGCTCCGGACGCGCGAGCGCCTCGGCGTCGTGTAGGGGGGCGCGCCCCCGCGCCAACACCAGGAGCAGGGTACGCAGGATCGGCCACCACTCCGTCGGCACGTTGGCCAGGCGGGGATCGGTGGCCAGCCGCCTGACGATGGGGACCGTCCTCGTCTCCATGTTCGTCATGAACCCCTCGAAGAGCTGGAGCCCATGCTTGTTCCTAAGGATGGGCGTTACATCCAGAAACATGCGGAAGGCTGACTCCACGAAGAACGCCGCTCCTTCGTATGGATTCCGTGGGGGGTGGCCCGCGAACGTGGCCACAGACGAGGTTATGAGGCGGAACGCCTGAATGCCCATGGGGGTTAGCGGGCCGTAGACGCCCTGGGCGACGTTGAAGGAGAAGTACACACGCAGGTCCTCGTCGTCGGCCGGGGCATCGTCCGGCAACGGGAAGAGGGTCGTGATGGGACGCGCCTGCAACAGCCAGAGCCGATCTTCGCTGTCGATGGCCCACTCCGTGTCCTGGGGAGCGCCGTAGTGATCCTCGACCCGCGCGCCAAGTCCTGCCAGGGCAAGGATCTGGGCGTCCGAGAGACAGGCCCCGTGCTCGTCAGCGCCGAGCTCGACCTGCTCGACCCCGCCTTCCGAACCTGCCACCACGGCCACGCGCTTGTCTCCCAGGTGTCGCTCGACGATCTCCCCGGTTGCGGTGTTCACTACGAAATGATCGGGGTTGACCGCCCCAGAAACGACGGCCTCGCCGAGGCCCGGGCTTGCATCTATGACAGCCTGATGACGCTTCCCTGTTACCGGGTTGGCGCTAAACAGGACGCCGGCGACAGAAGCGCTGACCATCCGCTGCACGACGACGGCGAGTCGCACGCCTGCCTGGTCGATGCCGTTCGTGGCCCGGTAACTGACGGCCCGATCCGTCCACAGCGAAGCCCAGCAGCGCTGCACCGCGTCGACGACCGGGTCGACGCCGACCACGTTCAAGTACGTGTCCTGCTGTCCCGCAAAGCTGGCCCCGGGCAAGTCCTCGGCCGTGGCCGAAGAGCGCACGGCCACGGCCGAACCGTCACCCAACTCGCCGTAGGCCTCCTCGATGGCCATCCTGAGAACGTCGGGAATGTCGGCCCCCGCGAGGCAGGATCTCACCTCCGCCGCGAGCCCGGTCAGACGCTCCGTGTCCCCGGCATCCGTCGCGGCCAGAGCTTCAAGCATGGGTCCCAACCCGGCATCTGACGCCACCACCTCGTACGCCGCCGTCGTTACGCAAAACCCCGGTGGCACGGGAAACCCCGCACGAACCAGCTCCCCGAGGTTCGCAGCCTTCCCACCGGCCACCGGCAGCGCGTCCCTGTCCAGGGCGGCGAATGGAACTACGAATTCGGAGCTTGGAATCGTGAGTTCGGGGTTATCCACCCTCTCCATGGTTTCCTCCAGTTCCCGGCGCTTTACTCGACTTCTCTCAAGGTGCGGGAGGCCAGCAAGAGCAAGACCACGCTGTACCCGGCGAGCACGGCCAGGCTTGACCTTATGTCATCGAAGGTCCAGCCCGATTCAATGAGGTCCTGGATCACGTCGTTCGCCCAGAACAGCGGGAACACGTGCCCAAGCCAGTCCGCCCAGGTCGGCAGCTCGTCCACGTCCACCAGCAACCCCGAGAGAAAGACCGAGGGGAGTATGATCAGAGGCACGAAGGGGAAGACCTGGCCCTCGTGGCGGGCGAAGGTGGAGACGAAGATGCCAAGCATCACGGAGGCTATGGCCAGAAGCCACACCACCACGAAGAGCATCGCCAGCGTGTCGCCCTCGTAGTCGAGGTCAAAGAGCCAGATGGCCTCAGCCAGCCCGGCGACGGCCTGGAAGGTGGCCAGGCCCAGAAAACCAAGCACGTACCCGGCTATTATCTCCGTTCTTCTGAACCCGTTGATGAACATCCGCTCCATGGTGCCCATGGTCCTCTCCTGCACGAGCGCGATGGCGCACAGCAAGAAGGCGAGAAAGTGGACCACGAAGGCGGCGATGGGCACGGCGTAGCGCGCCACGTCGAAGGTGGGGGGCAGGGTGTCGAAGAATATCTTGAGAAAGTAGACGATCACGAGCGGGGCGGCCACCGAGAGCACTAGCAGCCTCGGGTTCCTGATGAGCTGCCTAACTACCCTCCCGGCGATGACGAACGTCCGGCGCATCATCCCACCTCATCTTTCTCTATGAGCGAGAGGACGACCTCCTCCAGCGTGTCGGTCCGCACGTCCACAGCGGTTACGTCCTCCCCCAGCCCGTACGGGCGAAGCGCCGCCGCCAGGTCCTCGGGGTGCCCACCGATGGTTTCCTCTTTCCCTATGCCTCCACTCTTCACCACGAGCCGCGTCGAGCCCCGCTCGATGATGTTGCCCGGGGTGTCCGTGGCGATGACGCCACCCTTGCGGAGGATCGCGATGCGGTCGCACAGCACCGCCTCGTCCATGAGGTGCGTGCTGATGAACAACGTCGTCCCGCCTCTGGCCAGCTCCCGAAAGGTCTTCCAGAATCTGCTCCTGAGCTGCGGGTCCACTGCCGCCGTGGGCTCGTCGAGAAAGATGACCTCGGGTTCGTGGACCAGCGCGCAGGCCAGCGAGACCCGCCGCTTCATCCCGCCGGAGAAGGTGTGTACGGCGTCCCCGGCGCGCTCCGATAGATCCGTGAACTCGAGGACTTCCTCCACCCTCTTCTTGAGGTTCCCGGTCCGATGGGCGGCGCCGAAGAACTCGACGTTGCCCCTGGCGGAGAGGTCGTCGTAGAGCGCGGGGCCCTGGGGCATGTAACCGATTCTCTGCCTGAGCTCTGCCCTGTCCCTGAGCGGGTTCAACCCCATCACGCGCACCCCACCCTCGGAAGGACGCAACGCCCCGACGAGCCCCTTGATGAGGGTGGTCTTGCCCGCCCCGTTGGGCCCGACGAGGCCGAACACCTCACCCTTGCCCACCGACAGGTCCACGCCCCGCAACGCCTCGAACCGGCCATACTTTTTGGCCAGCCCAGAGACCTCTATGGCGTTCATCTCTAGTCCTCCTTTCCCAGGCCCCGCAGGAAAATAGTGACCGCCGCTTCCACATGCTCCTCGTCCGTCAGGCCATCCTCCCGTATGGCCGAGAAGAACACCTTGCCCCCGGCCTGCGGCACGAGCATCCCGATAAACGCCCTGGCGCTGGCCCTAACGTCGTGCGGCCCGAGCCTGCCCAGCTCGACCTGCCGCGACATGTAGCTCTTCAAGAACCCGAGCACCCGTCCTAGCACCGCGTTCCCGAACACGTCGGCGACCTCCGGACGCCGCATGGCCTCCCCGACGAGCAACCGCGCCAGCCTCTGCGTGGCCCGACTGTCAAACGTCGCCAGGTATCTCCTGGCGATGGTCGGCAACACCACCTCCGGCGGTAGATCGAGCAGGGAAGCAGGGTCCCTCACCGCGCGCAACACCGGGATCCTGGTCTCCAGAACCTCCCTGAAAAGAGCCTCCTTGTCCGGGAAATACCAGTAGATAAGCGCCGGAGACTGCAACTCAGCCGCCCGCGCAATGCCCTTGATCGTGGCCCCCTTGAACCCATGCGCAGAGAATTCCTCGAAGGCCGCCTCCAGTATCTGCTCCCGCCTGTCTGACTCCCCAGCCAACGAAGCCCCTTTATTGATCGTTTAATCAACAACTCTAGACTTGATAGAACGTTCAGTCAAGAGGTAATACCGACACGAAATATGGGTAAAGGGAGCAAATGGGTTATTCGTACGATGGTGTGGATCTGAGGAAGCATCCC
>DASUPX010000523.1:0-10335 GCA_036280905.1 Rubrobacter sp.
CGCCACGAGACGCGGGCCGTGAGGTGCGCGCCGTCCGTGACGTCGGGATCGTCACCGGCGTCCTTTACCACGACGGCCTCGGCCCAGGAGCCTCCCAGCTCGCACCTCTCCACCTCGAACTCGACGCGCCGCTCCTTCCCCTTACCAGGCAGCTTTACGTCGATGTGGGCCTGAGGCTGGCCGCTCACGAGCGTTCTGGTGGCGGCCTTGGCAGCGGCGGCGGCGCAGGTGCCCGTGGTCCAGCCGGTCCTGAGCTTCTCGCCCTTGACCTTCTCCATGCTCGGGGGCATGGACGGCTCGCGGAGTTTACGGGGCGGCATCTTCTCCCTTCTCTGCCGGCTCCGCCCGGCGGAACATGTGCGAGAACCCTGGGCTGTAGAGGTGGGACCGTGTCCCTCCGGCGCCGAGACCGGGTCCGACCAGGATCAGGGCCTGCCTCGTGAAGCCGGCCTCCCTGATGCTCTCTGCGAGGTCCCCGAGCCGGCACTCGATGACCTCCTCGTCGGGCCAGCTCGCCCTGTAGACCACGGCGCAGGGGGTTTCGGGCGCGTAGCCGCCCTTCAGAAGCTCTTCTTGCAAGGCGCGTGGTTTCGCCGCGGAGAGGAAGATGGCCATGGTCGTCCCGTGCTCCGCGAAGCTCCTTATATCCTCGCCCTCCGGCATAGGGGTCCGGCTCGCGCGGCGCGTGAGGATCACGGACTGCGAGACCTCGGGCACCGTCAACTCACGGCCGATGGCGGCCGCGGCCGCGCCGAGCGACGAGACGCCGGGCACTATCTCCCATCCGAGGCCCACCTCCTCGCAAACCTCGATCTGCTCCATGACGGCCCCGTACAGGCCGGGGTCCCCGGAATGAACGCGGGCAACCTTCAGGTCCTCTTCCACAGCCCGCTCGTAGAGCTTCCGCACGCCTTCGAGCGGTATGGTGGTCGACTCGACGATCTCCGCGTCGGCCCTGGCGTGCTCGAGAACGCCTTCCTGGACCAGGCTACGGGCCCAGATGATCACGTCCGCCTCGCCGATCAGCTTGCTTCCCCTGAGGGTGAGCAGGTCCGGAGCCCCAGGACCCGCGCCTATGAACCAGACCTTACCCAAGCCCGGACCCTCCTCCTGTAAAGACCACGGTGGACAGGTAAGTACCATCCCTGCCGATCATCTCCCCTGCTGGCGAGATCTCCTCACCCTCGATGCCGAGCCTCGCACCGTACACGGCGTCCTCCAATCGGCCCTCCGCCTCCGCGACCCGCAACACCTCTCCCAACCGACTACCACCCTTGTAGCACACCACCGTCTCGAAGCCCGCGAGTGCCTCCCTGAGCGGCTTCTCACCGGCCGTGAAAGGCAACAGCGCGAGCCGGCCGTCGCCTTCGAGCAATACGGTGCCGCTGCGCGATGCAAGATCCTGCATGGCAGTAATCCCCGGCACGGTCTCTACCTCCACGTGAGGTTCCATCTTTCTTACGGTGCGCGCCAGGTAGGTAAAAGTCGAATATACATTCGGGTCACCGATGGTCGCGAAGGCGCAGGTCTCGCCGTTCTCCAGGTGCTTCGAGACCTCGTTTGCCGCGTTGGACCAGTTACGTTCCCGGGCCTCCGGGTCGTCCGAGAGGGCGAAGAGGAGGCGGGTGATCCCCTCTACTTCCAGGTACTCGCGAACGGTGGCCTCGGCCCTTCCGACCTCCCCCGTATCGGCGACCGGCACGAAGACCGCGTCGGCCTCCCTCAACACCCTGAGCCCTTTGACCGTCAACAACTCGGGGTCTCCTGGCCCTACCCCCACCCCGACGAGGCGCCCGCTCATACCGCGGCCTCCACCGCTCCGCGCGCGGCCCGAACGAGCCTGCGCGGCAGCTCCGGCGTCGCGGCCCAGTGCGTGTGCAGATAGCTGGCGTGCACGCCGCCGACCACGAACCCTTCGGGACCCCGGTCCGCTAGCTCCCAGGCCGGCCGCTCGCCGGACCCTGGCTCGATGGCGGAGTAATGAAACTCGTGGCCCCTGACCCCGGTGCCAGCCTCAGCGAGCGGCGAATCCGCGAGCGCGACGGCCTCCCTATATCCGAGGGTGAGCCTCCTGGTCATCCTGGCCGTGGCGTCCAGGACCCCGCACATGGGATGCCCGTCTAGCTCCTGGCTCAGGTACAGCAGCCCCCCGCACTCGGCCACTACCGGGCGTCCGCCAAGGGCGAAGACGCGTACGCTCTCCCTCATCCCTACGTTGGCGGAGAGCGCACCGGCGTACGCCTCGGGAAATCCGCCCCCCAGGTAGAGCGCGTCCGTTCCAGCCGGTAGGGCCTCCCCGGCCGTCGGGTCGAACTCTACGACCTCGGCACCAGCGGCCTCCAGCAACTCCAGGTTCTCCCTGTACATAAAGCTGAAAGATGGCCCTGCGGCCACGGCGACCTGTACGCTGCCGGCGAAACCCGCCTCTGTGGATCCGGGACTCCAGGGCTCCACGTGCAGCGATTCGGATGAGCGGGCGAGCTTCAATACTTCGTCGAGGTTTACGGAACCGGAGATCACCGTTCCAAGAGCCTCGAGGGAGCGTTCAGCCTCGGCGCGGCGCTCGGCCACGGGAACGAGGCCGAGGTGCCTGTCGGGCGTTCGTATTTCGTCGTCGCGGTACATGACGCCCAGAACGGGGACATGCAGGGGTTTCAGGGCCTCGCGGAGCATGTTCTCGTGGGTCCTGGAGCCAACGCGGTTGAGGATGACGCCCAAGACCTTCAAGTGGGGGTCGAAGGTCCTGTAACCGTGGACCATGGCTGCCACGGAACGGGACATCGCCCTCGCGTCGACGACGAGCACGACCGGCGCATCGAGCAGTTTGGCTACGTGGGCGGTCGAGGCCAGCTCGTCCCCGCCGCTCTTGCCGTCGAAGAGGCCCATGACGCCTTCGACGATGGCCACGTCCGCGCCCCTGGCTCCGTGGGCGAAGAGCGGGCCGATCCGCTCTGGCCCCGACAGGAAGGCATCGAGGTTGCGGCCCGGGCGGCCAGCCGCGAGGGTGTGGTAGGAGGGGTCTATAAAGTCCGGGCCGACCTTGAAGGGGGCGACGCGCAGGCCCCTGGAAGAGAGCGCAGACATCAGGCCCGAGGCGACGGTCGTCTTTCCGACGCCAGAGTGGGTGCCCGCGACGACTATGCGTGGAACGTCTACCACTCGATGCCTTTCTGCCCACGATAACCCTCATCGAAGGGGTGTTTCACCTTGTTTACCTCGCTGACGAGGTCGGAGATCTCTACCAGCTCCGGCGGGGCGTCGCGTCCGGTGATTATGATGTGCTGAAAGCCGGGGCGGTTCTTCAGGACCTCTACCACCTCACCCGTGTCAACCCAGCCAAACTTCATCGGGTAGGTGAACTCGTCGAGCAGCAGCATATCGTAGGTCTCGTCGGCGAGGCGGCGTTTGACCTCCTCCCAGCCCTCACGGGCCTTGTCCGCGCTCTCCACGAGGTCTCTAGAGGTCCAGGTCCAACCGTCGCCCATCTTGAACCAGTCGATGTTGCCCAACTCCAGCGCGGCCTGATGCTCGCCCACCTTCCACTTGCCGCTCTTCACGAACTGGTAGACGCCTATCCTGTAGCCGCGGGCCCATCCCCTCAGCATGAGCCCGAACGAGGCCGTGGACTTGCCCTTGCCGTGGCCAGTATTGACGATGAGGAGCGGCCTCTCCCTGTTGGACCTCTTCCTGAGCCGTCGCTCTCTCGGCTCCCTGGTCTCCCGCGCGTCGCTCAAGCCACCCTTCTCCTCTCTACCAGATCCACCAGCGAATCGGCCCTGAGCTCTTCGAGGCGCAGAAGACGCGCCCCGAGCGCCCCGGCAAGCTCACCCGCCATCCCGAGCCTGACATACCCTTCCTCCGTATCTACCACGAACGCAGCCGCTCCCAGGGCACGCAACCGTGCGGCGGCCACCGTCGGGTCCGACCCAGCCGTCTGGCGTCCGTCCGTCAGAACGACGAGCAGCGGCCTGCGCTCCTGGTCACGCAGGCTCTCCCGCTTCAGCACCTCCGAGGCCTTATCGATCCCTGCCGCCAGGGGTGTACGTCCCCCGGTTGGGAGGTCCTGCAAACGCGCGGCGGCCAGCTCGACGCTGGACGTCGGGGGAAGAAGTACCCGCGCACCTTCGCCGCGGAAGGAGATCAGGGCCACCTTGTCGCGCCGCTGGTAGGCGTCGGTGAGCAACGAGAGGACGGCTCCCTTCACGGCGGACATTCGGCTGCGGGCCGCCATCGACCCGCTGGCGTCGACGAGGAAGAGGATGAGGTTTCCCTCTCTTCCCTCCCTGACGTGCTGGCGAAGGTCGTGCGGACGAACCTCGAGCCCGGTCCCAGCCCTTCCCCGAGCCATCTGGTGCGGGGCCGCCGCCCGCACCGTCGCCGCGAGGGCCACGTCCCCCGGGTTCTCACCGTCCTGCCTGCTCCCGACGGGATGCCCGGCCCCGCCCACAACGCGGCTCCTGCGACCGAGCGGCCCTCCCGTGCCCTTCTCCGGCGCCTCGAGGCGTACCGGCTCGAACGGCTTCGACGCCGAATGGCTCCGCTCCCCGACCCCCGTACGCGCCTCAGAAGGCTCCCCACCCCGCGCGGCCGGCGAACCCTCGCCCGCGCTCCAACCCTCGTCGGGCTGAGATGACCCGCCACCGGGGCCTTCGGGCGGGTCGGGGCGATCGTTGGAGAGGGCGTTCTCGATCTCCTCGGGGTCTATTCCCGGCTGCTCGAAGGGGCCGCGCCTGCGGCGGTGCGCGAGTGCGAGCAGGGCGGCCCGCTTCACATCCTCGGTCACGACCTCGTCCCTTGCCTCCCAGGCCGCCAGCGCCCTTGCGGTCCTGGCCGTTACCAGATCGCCGCGCAGGCCGTCGACGCCCAGGTCCGCGCAGAGGGTCGAAATCCCGAACAGGATATCTTCGTCCAGGTCGACGCCTGGGAGCCGGAGCCTGGCACCTACCACGGACCCCGCTAGCTTCACATCGTCGTTCGACCATTCCTCTCGAAACTCCACGGGGTCGGCCTCGTAACGGAGCCTGCGCCTGACGACCTCGACCCTGTCGGCGGGATCCGGGTTCCCCGTGACCTCGACGGTGACGCCGAAGCGATCGAGAAGCTGCGGGCGGAGCTCGCCCTCCTCCGGGTTCATGGTCCCGACCAGGATGAAGCGCGAAGGGTGCCTCACGCTCACGCCCTCCCGCTCGACGTGGTTCACCCCCATGGCCGCCACATCGAGAAGAAGGTCAACCAGGTGGTCGGAGAGCAGGTTCACCTCGTCCACGTACAGGATGCCCCTGTGCGCCGCGGCGAGTAGACCCGGCTCGAACGCCTTCCTCCCCTCCGAGAGCGCCTTCTCTATGTCGAGCGTCCCCGCAAGTCGGTCTGTGCTAGCCCCGACCGGTAATTCCACGAGCCGCACCGGCCGCGTCTCCGATGGAGCGTCCACCGGGTGGGGCCCGGCCGGGCACTCGGGGTTCGGGAATGACGGGTCACACGAGTAGGGACAACCAGAGACGACCTCGATGCCGGGAAGCAGGTCCGCCAGCGCCCGTACCGCGGTGGATTTGGCCGTCCCTTTCTCACCGCGCACCAGCACGCCGCCCACCTCTGGCGAGACGGCGTTGACGAGCAGGGCGAGCTTCAGGTCGTCCTGGCCCACGATCGCGGAGAACGGGTAGGGATTCGGGTAAGCGCTCACGGGCTGCCCTCCTCCAGCATTCCCTCGTTCTCCAGATAAACCTGTTTGAGAGCTTCAAGGTTCTCAGGGTCCGGCTCGGACCACAGGCCGCGCTGCGCGGCCTCCAGCAGGCGCTCGGAGATGGCGCGCAGCGCCCAGGGATTGCTCTGCTGCATAAAGTCCCTCACTCGCTGATCCAGCACGTACTTTCTGGTCACGTCGTTGTACATCCAGTCTTCGACGACGCCGGCGGTTGCGTCGTAGCCGAAGAGATAATCCACGGTGGCGGAGAGCTCGAAGGCGCCCTTGTAGCCGTGGCGCTGCATGGCCCCTATCCACTTCGGGTTGGCCACGCGGCTGCGGAACACGCGGCGGGCCTCCTCGGAGAGGTCCCTCGTCTTGACCCTCGATGGGTCCGCGGAGTCTCCGATGTATGCCTTCGGGTCACGGCCCGTCAGGGCGCGGACGGCGGCGATCATACCCCCGTGGTACTGGAAGTAGTCGTCTGAGTCGAAGAGGTCGTGCTCGCGGTTGTCTATGTTCTTGACCGCCACCTCTGTCCTGCGAAGGTTGGCCTCCATGGCCTCCCGTGCCTCTACCCCGTCTAACCCTCTACCGTAAGCATAGCCTCCCCAGACGGCGTAGACCTCGGCGAGGTCCTCGTCGGTGCGCCAGTTGCGGGCGTCCATCAAGGGGAGCAGGCCGGCGCCGTACGCGCCCGGTTTCGAGCCGAAGATGCGCGTGGTCGAGCGGCGTTCATCGGCGCCCGAGCCCCGCTCTTCGCCCGCGTGTTTCTTCACGAAGTTCATGTCGTCGGGCTCGTCGAGGTCGGCTACAGTCGTAAAAGCGTCGTCGAGGAGGGAGATCAGGTTCGGAAAAGCGTCTCTGAAGAAGCCACTGATCCTGACGGTGACGTCGATCCTCGGCCGGCCTAGCTCGTTCGGGGGGATCACCTCCAGCCCCGTCACCCGCCTGGACTCCTCGTTCCAGACGGGTCTGACGCCGAGCAGGGCGAGGATCTCGGCTATATCGTCGCCCTGCGTCCGCATGGCCGCCGTACCCCAGACCACGATGCCGACGCTCTCCGGATACCGCCCTTCTTCTTCGAGATAGCGCCGCAACAGGTCCTCCGCGAGACCCTGCCCCACCTCCCACGAGAGTCGGGAGGGCAACGCCTTCGGATCGACAGAGTAGAAGTTGCGCCCCGTAGGCAGCACGTTGACCAGCCCCCGCGTCGGAGAGCCGGAGGGTCCGGCCGGTACATAGCCGCCCTCGAGACCAGACAGCAGGTTCCCCATCTCCTCCGGCGTCCGCAAGAGGCGCGGCACGACCTCATCAGCAGCGAAGCGCAGGGCGCTCTTAACGCCTGGATCCGTAAACCCGAGAACCTGCCTGCAGACTTCGTCCGCCCGGTCCGCCTCCCAGCCGCAGGACTCGAGCGCGAGTAGCAGGGCCTGCTGGGCCTCCTCCAGCCTGTCGAGCACATCAGAGGCCGTGGCCGCCGTTCCGGGGAAGCGCTCGGCGAGCGCCTGCGGGGGTTCCATCTTCGTGCCGCCGTTCTCGACCATGAACCTCTCGTCGAGGTCGAATGCGTCTGCCACGGCGCGGCGCAGGCCGGGGATCTCTCCGGCACCGAGGCGCAGGATGGAGGCAACGAGGTGGCGCAGCGGATCGCCTTCGGGGGTTTCGCCGAGGATGTGAAGGCCGCCGCGGATAGGGAGGTCTTTGATCTCGCAGAGGTACCCATCCACGTGGGTGAGAAAATCCGAGAACTCTTCGGGCTGTTCTTCCACGCCGAGGTCACGGTGAAGTTCCGCGTCACGTAGGGTCTCCCAGATGCTGACCCTTATTGCGGGCAGCTTGGATGGGTCGAGCGTCTCCACCTGGTAGTACTCGTCGAGCAGTTGTTCCAGCTTCGCCAGGTCATCGTAGGTGTCGGCGCGGGTCATCGGGGGGATCAGGTGGTCCACCACCGTGGCGTGCGCCCTACGCTTGGCCTGGGTCCCCTCGCCGGGATCGTTGACGACGAACGGGTAGAAGAGCGGCACGTCGCGCAGGACCGCGTCGGGTGCGCAGGTGGACGAGAGGCCAAGGGACTTGCCGGGCAACCACTCCAGGGTGCCGTGCTTGCCGAGGTGGACCACGGCGTCTGCCCCGAACTCCTCGATCATCCACCAGTAGGCCGCCAGGTAGTGGTGGGTGGGCGGGAGGTCCGGATCGTGGTAGATGGCTATGGGGTTCTCACCGAACCCCCGTGGCGGCTGAATGCCGACGAAAACGTTCCCGAAGGTGAGCCCGGCCACCACGAAGTCGCCGTCGTCCACGTAAAGGTCCCCAGGCGGGGGTCCCCAGTGCTCCTCGATGTCGCTTCTCAAGCCTTCCGGCAGCCGGGCGAACCACTCAGCGTAGCGTCCCGTGTCAAGCCTTCCGGCGGCGTTTCCGAGCTGGTCGCCCGTCAGGAACTCCAGGTCGTGTCCCCCGGCGGCAATTAGCGAATGGATGAGCTCGTCGCCGTCGTCGGGTGCGCCGTCTACGATGTAGCCAGCCTCTCGCATGGCGTCGAGCAGGCCGATGGCGCTCGCGGGGGTATCCAGCCCGACGGCGTTGCCCACCCGCGAGTGCTTGGTCGGGTAGTTGGAGAGCAGGATGGCGACCTTCTTCTCCACGTTGGCGCGGCGTCCGAGACCGGCGAATCGCGCCGCGAGCCCGGCGAGGCGCGACGTACGCTCTGTATCGGCCCGGTAGAGGGTGAGCGGTGCGCCGACGGGCGAGCCTTCGCCGAGTCGTTCTTTGAAGGAGAAAGGGACCCCGATGATGCGCCCATCGAACTCGGGGATCGCCACCTGCCAGGCCGTGTCAAGGGGCGTGAGGCCGGCGTCGGAGGCGAGCCAGGCCTCACGTGTTGAGGTCGTGGAGATACCCTGCAACACGGGAACCCCGAGCTCTTCCAGGGCGGGGACCTCCCACTCCAGCCACTCCTCCGGCGAGCCCGAACGGTGGGCGTCGGCGGCGTTGGATCCCCCACCCGCGAGGACGGTGGTTACCAGGCAATCCACCCGATCTTTCAGAAGCTCGACGGCCGGTACCGTGCCGTCCGCGCCGGAGCGCAGCGAGTAGCAGTAGACCGGCAGGGCGTTGGCGCCTGCCCTCTCCAGCGCCGAGGCGAGATCGTCTACGAAGTCTGTATTCCCGCTCATCCAGTGCGCGCGGTAGAAGATCACGCCCACCGTGGGCCGGGCGGGGTCGTGATGCGCGATCAACTCCTCGACCGGAGAGCCGTCCGGAACCCGGGGGTGGTAGACCCCGACCTCCGGCAGAGGCGAGGCCGGCTCGAACCCGTAGCCCTCCATGAGAACGGTGTCTGCGACGAAGCGGAGCAGGTTCTCCGTGTTGCCAACCCCGCCATGGCGCAGGTACTCGAACGCCTCGAGCACGGTACCCGATGGCACGGTGGAGAGCGCCGTAAGCTCCGCGTCTGGCTCGGCCTCCCCGCCGAAGGCGAGCAGCGGGACGCCAAGCCGCGCGCAACGCCGCCCCAGCTCCTCCAGACCATCGGGCCACGCCCTCCTCCCGCCAAGAAGGCGCACAAGCACCACCCTCGCCGCGGGCAGCTCTTCGTCGAGGAAAGCCGCCGGGTCCTCAAGCGTAACCGGGTTGGCGCACCTGACCTCGGGGAACCCCTCGGGAAGCCGCTCAGAGGCCCTTGCCGCGGCAAGGATCTCGGTGTCGGCGGTGGTTAGCAGCAGGAGCCTGTCGGCTCCTGCTGCGCTTTCAGCTTTCAGCCTGTCAGCCATCAGCTTTGCCTCTCGATTCGTCGCCCGGCGTCGCAAACGCAAGCGGGGAGGTTGCCGACCGTTCGTTTTCCCGATGCGACGCTTCTGCCTCTACCGTACCGTCGCCGGTTACTTGCTGAGGGCTGAAAGCTGAAAGCTGAGAGCTGACGACGGGCAGCCCCGCGGGCTGGCCGTCGTCGATCAGGCGCATCAGGGCGTCGCGGTCCATGTTGTCGGCCACTAGATCCCCCAGCTTCTCGAGTTGTGTCTCGCGGGCCGCTTCGAACGATTGATCCCCGGGTCTCCAGTCCAGGTTGTTCTCTGCGGCGATCCAGGTCAGGAAGGCACGTCTGAAGCCGTCAGATTCGAGGATGCCGTGCCAGGAGGTGCCCAGCGTCGCGCCGGCCCGGCAGCCCTCGGTGCCGTCATCGGTTACGAAAAGCGGTTCGCCGGCGCTTCGTCTCACCCGACCGTGGTGGATCTCGTACCCGGCCACCCCTGCAGATACGAAGCCTGGAGCGTGCCCTTCGGGACGGGCCAGGACCTTGTCCGCCTCGAAAGCGGTCTCGAGGGGCAGGAGTTCTAGGCCGGTCGCCTCTCTCTCACCGCTCTCGACGCCGTCTTCGATACGCCCGCCGAGCATCTGGTAGCCGCCACAGATGCCCAGGATAGGACGCCCGCGCCTGTCTCTCTCGGCAAGCGCCTCGTCGAGGCCTTGAGAGCGGAGTAGTTTCAGATCTTCTACGGTCGCCTTCGTGCCTGGGATGATGGCGAGATCGGCGTCGAGGATCTCATGGGCCGATCTGGTAAAGCGCACCGACACGCCCGGTTCGTGGGACAGGGCGTCGAAGTCTGTGAAGTTGCTGATGCGGCCGAGGCGAGCCACGGCTACCCTCAGGA
>DASUPX010000524.1:0-7208 GCA_036280905.1 Rubrobacter sp.
GGGACCCATGGTGAGCCTGTCGCCGATTGGCAGGAACGCGATATCAGGGTTGTAGAGTTCCCCGATCAGCCGCATGTCGCCAAAGAGGGCCGTGTCACCTGCATGGTAGAGCTTGAACCCGCTCTCGAACTCGACCAAATAACCAAGCGGCTCGCCACCGTAGATCAGGCTCCCGTCATCGAGCGCGATGGACGAAGAGTGGAAGGCGTTGGTAGCGGTTACCTTGATACCGCCAACCTCCGCGCTGCCTCCCTTCATGATCGGCTCCGCGTTCTCGACGCCCTGGCGTTGCAGGTAGGACATGATCTCGAAGTTGGAGAGCGTCCTCGCACCCGTCTGCCCCCACAGCGGCTCCACGTCGTCGAAGTGGTCGAAGTGGCCGTGTGTTATGAGCATGGTGTCGAGCTCGCCGACCTGCTTGAGTTCTTCGGGGCAATGCGGGTTGTTCCTGAGGAACGGGTCTATGATGATCTGCTCGTCGCCGGCAGTTACGAACCTGAACGTCGAGTGGCCGAGGTAGGTAATTCTGGCCCCGCCAAGCATCTCTTCCACGATTATCCTCCGTACGTTCGCCGATTGCTCTGCAAAAAAACAACATTAGCAGGTTTACCCAACTCGTATACCGGAGAAACGGTTGCCTGCTGCGTATAATCCTGCGGATGCCCGATCGGGGCTCCTCGACGTAATCACGACCCTCAGGGAGTACCAATGAAATCCACCCTCATCCTCGCGGCGCTGGCCGGCGTGTGCGTGGCGGTTCAGACGAGCCTGACGGGGGCCGCCCAGCGGAGCCTGGGTCCGGCAGTTCTGGTCGCGGTCAGCGGCCTTACGACCGGCTTCTGCGCCCTGCTAGTCTCGTTCTTTGTGGCCCGACCGGAGTTTACGGGACGGGCGGTCGCCTATGCTGTGGCCTCTGGCGTGCTCGGTGCGGTGATCGTCGGTTCCATAGCGGTGGCTGCGGGCCAGGCCGGCGTGGCCCGCGCCCTCTCCCTCGTAAGAGCCGCCCAACTGATTTCTGGCCTCGTGCTCGACTCTTTCGGCATCTTCGGCGCGGGGGCGGATTTCAGCATCCCCAGAGTACTGGGGGTCGCCCTGATCGTGGCTGGCGGCGCGCTGGTCGTCAGCTACTAGATCACGCGCCGTCTCGGCCGCGCTCTCGGGTTCCTGGCCCTGCGGGGCAGGGTATTGGGGCGTGAGATTGGGGGCGGGGCTAAGATTAGGCCAGGGTCTACACTGTCTGGAGGTTGGATTGGGGTACTTGCCCATCGAAGACCACGGGATCATCGGTGATCTTCACACGGCGGCGCTGGTCGGCACGGACGGGACCATTGACTGGTTGTGCCTGCCGGCTTTCGATTCACCCAGCGTGTTCTGCTCCATTCTGGACGACGAGAAGGGCGGGCACTTCTCGCTCCGGCCCGTCGAGTACACGCGGAGTCAGCAGATCTACCTGCCCGATACCAACGTTCTTCTGACCCGCTTCTTCTCCAGGGGGGGCCTGGCGGAGATTCTGGACTTCATGCCCCTCCACTCGAAGACCGGGGAGCGGCACAAGCTGGTGCGGAACGTCCGCGTCATAAGGGGAAGGATGGACCTTCGGATGGAGTGCAGGCCCGCCTTCGACTACGCACGCCGGAGCCACTCTGTCTCCCTGGCCGGGTCGGGGGCCGTCTTCTCCTCGGATGGGTTCTGCCTCGGTCTGGCCACGGAGACGAACCTGGAGGAATGGGACGGGGGGGCCGCCGGGGCGAGGTTCTCGCTCGCCGCGGGCGAGACGGCGACGTTCGTTCTGGCCCGCGTAGACCAGGGTGAGGGGCCCGGGGAGGTACTCTCGGCCGCCGGGTTCGAGGACCTTCTGCACCGTACGATGCGCTACTGGCGGGGATGGCTCGCCAAAAGCACCTACCACGGGCGCTGGCGGGAGATGGTGAACCGCTCCGCGCTCGTGCTGAAGCTTATGGTCTACGACCCCACAGGGGCTCTCGTGGCCTCACCCACGATGGGTTTGCCAGAGAGCATCGGCGGCGAGAGGAACTGGGACTACCGTTACACCTGGCTCAGGGACGCGGCGCTGACGCTCTACGCCCTGATCTACGTCGGCTTCGAAGACGAAGCGCGCAACTTCATGGGCTGGCTGAGGAACCGTTGCCAGAAGGACGAGGACGGCCTTCTACAGCCCCTGTACGGTATCGACGGACGCACCGACCTGACCGAGGTGGAGCTCTCGCACCTCTCAGGGTACAAGAACTCCGCCCCCGTGCGGCTCGGCAATGGCGCGCAGCACCAGAGGCAGCTCGACCTGTACGGGGCTGTCCTCGATGCCGCGTACCTCTACAACAAGTACGGTGCCCCGCTCGACTACGACCTCTGGAAGAGCCTCACCAAGATTCTGGACTGGTTGAGCGACAACTGGAGGGACCCCGACGAGGGCATCTGGGAGGTGCGGGGAGGGCGCCGCCAGTTCGTCTCCTCCAAGCTCCTGAGCTGGGTAGCCCTGGAGCGGGCCGGCAGGATCGCCCGCCAGCGTGGCCTTCCCGGGGGTAACGGACGGTGGGAGCGGGAACGCGACGATATCTACGAGGAGATCATGGAAAAAGGCTGGAACGAGGAGCGGAACAGCTTCGTCCAGTTCTACGGCTCGGACGCCCTCGACGCGTCGCTGCTGATGATGCCGCTGGTCAAGTTCGTGGGCCCCACGGACCCGCGCTGGTTGGCAACGCTAGACCGCATTCAGCAGGAGCTGACCTACGACTCCCTGGTCGACCGCTACCAGACGGATAGCGCAGCACCGGACGGCCTAGAGGGAGACGAGGGAAGCTTCAACCTGTGCTCTTTCTGGCTCGTCGAATGCCTGACGCAGGCCGGGCGCATCGAGGAGGCGCGCCTGGCCCTGGAGAAGATGTTCTCCTACTCCAACCACCTCGGGCTGTACTCCGAGGAGATCGGCTACTCCGGCGAGGCACTGGGCAACTTCCCGCAGGCTTTCACCCACCTGGCCCTCATCAGCGCCGCCGTCCACCTGGACCGCGCCCTCGGCGCGCGCTGAATGACCTTGCCTGCCCCACTTTTCGAGGCGGTGCCCAACTTCTCGGAGGGGAGGGACGCGGCGAAGATCTCGCGCATCGTCGACGCGGTTGGCGGGGTGCCAGGCATCAGGGTTCTTGGCGTCCACTCCGATCCCGACCACAACCGCAGCGTGCTTACCTTCGCCGGTGAGGAGGAGGCCGTGCTCTCGGGCGCGGTGGCCCTGGCACGGTCGTGCGCCGCGGAGCTGGATCTGACCTCGCAGGCGGGCGAGCATCCCAGGATGGGCGTGCTCGACGTTCTTCCCTTCGTTCCGCTCGCTGGCGCCACGATGGAAGACGCAGCCGGTCTGGCCCGCAGGGCTGGCGAAGTCTTGGGCTCGCTCGGCTACGTCGTGTTTCTGTATGGCGCCGCTGCGAGCGCCCCGCACCGCCGCGACCTCCCAGATATCAGGCGGGGGGGCTACGAGGGCGTTGCAGAGCGCCTGTCGGACCCGCGCTGGAGGCCCGACTACGGGCCACGGATGCTCGACCCGGGCAGGGGAGCCGTAGCGGTCGGGGCCCGCCCCTTCCTCGTGGCATTCAACGCGTTCCTGGACACCGATGACGTCGAGGTAGCCCGCACCATCGCCAGGCGCATCAGGGAGAGCGGCGGCGGCCTCCCCGCGTTGAAGGCGCTCGGCTTGCTGGTAGACGGAAGGGCCCAGGTCTCCATGAACCTGACCGACCTCAGCCTGACCCCCATCCACCTCGCCCTCGAAGCGGTAAGGTCGGCCGCCTCAGACCTCGGCGCGTCCGTCGAATCGACAGAGCTCGTAGGCCTGGCCCCGCTCCCGGCGATCCTCGACGCTGCCCGTCACTACCTGGGCCTGCGGGAGCTCGGCCCGGAACACGTTCTGGAGACAAACCTCCATGACCTATCCTCCTGAAAGCCGGCAACGTCACGAGCCCGGAGTGCCGAGTCCACTGTTCTCGAAGCCGGAGCGGCTCTTCAACCTCCAACTGACCGCGAGGCTGGAGGCTTCGGGTTTTCGGGTCTTCCTCCCGCAGCGTGATGGCGTGGATCGGAAGACTGCTCCCTATGACGCTATTGGCTCAGAAGATCGCCGTCGCGCCATGTTTCGACTCGACAGGCAGAAGGTTCTGGACTGCGACGTCTTCTTGTTCTTGCTCGACGGGCGCGTTCCAGACGAGGGGGCATGCGTGGAGTTGGGCATCGCCCACTGCGAGAGATACCTGCGGGGAGGCGGGAAACTCTTCGGCGGGCTACATACGGACACCCGCGCTGCCTTCATCGGCTCCAGGCTGAACCCGATGGTGCGCGTGGCGCTAGACTACATAACCGAGGACGAGCAGGCGCTGTTGCGGCTACTATCCGGATACGGAACTTGGAGGCGGAACGCAGAGGCGGAACGCGGAGGAGGAAACCCATGAACGGACGTGAGCTGACGGTGGCGGCGGTCCAGATGTCTTCCACCCCGAACAAGGATGAGAACCTGACGACGGCGGGGCGCCTGATCCGGGCCGCCGCAGCCTCCGGCGCGGAGCTGGTGGCGCTACCCGAGTTGTGGAGCTGCCACGGCCTCGAGAGCGCCTACCACGAGAACGCAGAACCAATTCCCGGAGAGACAACCAACTTCCTGGGTAACCTGGCAAGAGAGCTGGGCCTATACCTGCTAGGTGGTTCCATCCTCGAAGAGGCACCCGTATCCTCGAAACTGCATAATACCTCGACGCTTTTTCGGCCGGACGGGGAGCTGGCTGCCGTATACCGCAAGATACATCTCTTCGACGTCAAGGCCCCCGACCGGGAGTATCTGGAGAGCGGGACCATCGTTCCTGGCGAGGAGATCGTGACGGCGAAGGCGGGTGCCGCGACGCTCGGGCTCTCGGTCTGCTACGACGTGCGCTTTCCGGAACTCTACCGGCTGCTGGCATTGCGGGGTGCCGAGGTGCTTATGGTTCCGGCCGCCTTCACGCTCCAGACCGGCAAGGACCACTGGGAGCTGTTGCTGCGGGCGCGGGCCGTGGAGAACCAGGCCTTCGTGGTCGCGCCGGCCCAGTGGGGACAGAAGGCCGACGGCCGGTGGACCTACGGGCGGTCCCTCATCGTGGACCCCTGGGGGACAGTACTAGCCCAGTGCCCAGACCGCGACGGTTTCGCCCTCGCCACCCTCGACCTGGGTTACCTGGACCGACTACGCCGGGACTTCCCCGCCCTCGCCAACCGCCGTCCCGCGGCCTATAGCTGGGGAGAGACCGGGGAATAGACGATGAGTTCCGTGCCCTTCGAGGTGAGGGTGGCCACCGCTGGCGACGCCCCGGCAGTTGCCGACCTCTTCTACTACTCGATCCTCCACGTGAACGTCGGGGACTATACCGCCTCTCAGGTCAGGGCCTGGGCTGGGCCCGCGCCGGATCCGGAGCTGTGGAAAGGGCGCATCGACGAGCATCGCGGCCGGAGGATGTTCGTGGCCTCCTCCGACGAGGAGATCGTCGGCTTCGCGGAGCTGGAGGAGGATGGACACCTGGACACCCTGTACGTTCACCACGAGCATCAGGGCCGCGGTGTTGCCTCGGCGTTGCTCGACAGGATCGAGGCAGAAGCGCGCCGGCTCGGACTCGAGCGACTCTACACGGAGGCGAGCATCACCGCCAAGCCTTTCTTTCGGGCCAGAGGGTTCTCGTCCGTGAGGCCCCAGCTCGTCGAGCTCCATGGGCACTCCTTCCGAAACTTCGTCATGGAGAAGAGAGACATCTGACCCTTACCGGGTCGTGGCTCACGTAAGACGCGTTGCCGCACTACGGAAGCACTATCATGCCCACGATGGCCAGCAGGCCAACGGAGACGGCGACGGGAAGGAGCGCGGTACGGAGTATCTCGCTCTCCCGGCCAAGCAGGCCCGTGGCCGTGGCGGCTAGCACCAGCCTCTGGGGGGAGAGCATGCTGGCCTGGCTCCCCGCCACGTTCTGCACTGCCGCCGTGAGGTCGGGGGATAGCCCAAGACCTCGCGCGGCCTCGACCTGTAGCGGCATGAACAGCGCGTTGGAGGCGGCGTTGGATCCCGTCAAAGCGCCGCCCAACGCCGCGAGCATGGGTGAGAACGCAGGGAAGAGCCCGCCAAGGGACTCCGCCCCCGCGGCCAGGAGACCAGCCGCGCCGCTCCCGGCAACGACTTCGCCGGCCAGAACGAACGTCAGGACGGCACCTGCGGTCGGTAGCCATTGACTCGCTGTGCTCCGGACCGCCTCCCCGGTCCGAACTGCCCCGAGGCCAAACAACATGGCCGCGAACGCCCCCGATACGAGCAGCGAGGGCCCTGGGCCATCGAAGACAGGACCTAGCCTTCCAACGATCTCACGCGCCGCCGGTATGCCGTTGGTCGCCGCGAGAAGGGCCAGAAGGAACGCGTAGGGGAGCAAAGCCCGCCACGGAACCCCCGCGAGACGCCTGAGCCTCCACGCCAGAAAGACGGCCGCGGCCGTGAGCCCTCCTATGGCCCCCGACAGTTCCGGGACGAGGTACAGGCTGGCGAAGAGTGTTCCCAGACCAGCGACCAATCCGAGGAACAGCGCCTCGGCCCCGCGGCGCCGGACCCCGCGCCAGCCGTCGGCCAGCGCGACGGCTGCCAGGCCGTAGACCGGAAAGAGAGGAAGGCTCAGGAGCGCGCTATAGTTGGAGAGGGGCTGAAAACCCATCCCGGCGAGGTGGGCCCCGATCACGGTCCCCACCCCGAGGGCTCCCCACGGCACCGCACACTGGCCCCAGCTCGCTAGCACGGCTGCCCGCAAGGGCGTAAAGCCGGCCGCGAGCAGAAGGGGCGCGCTTATGACCACGGCCACCCCGAACCCCGTCACCGACTCGAAGAAAGGCGCCACACCTACCACGACCACTGCCGCGAGCGAGACGCGATCCGGCTCCAGCCTCCCCAGAAACCGCGACACGTCTTCGATGGCCCCACCCGCCGCGAGCAGGTTGTATAGCAACAACCCACCGAACAACACGTAAAGCACCTGCGCCGAAGTCCCGAGCCCGCCCCATAGGGCTACCGGTACCGCAAACGCCCGTAACGGCGGCCATACAATCGCCCCCACAACCGCCGCAGCGAGCGAGGCAGCCCCGGCCACGGGCGCAGACCAGCCCAGTGCCACAAGCCCGACCGCGGCCACCACAAACGGAAGAGC
>DASUPX010000525.1:0-3144 GCA_036280905.1 Rubrobacter sp.
TCAACCATCTCTCTCCCCTTCCCTGAGCCTCAAGTCAGCCACCGAAACGTTCTCGCCACGCAACTCTTCTGGCAACCAGGCCAGGCTCTCCTCTGTGGTCTGCGTGGTCGGGTTGTATTCGAGGCCGACGTAACCCTCGTAGCCGAGCCGTTCCAACTCGCCGAGCACGAAGGGGTAGTGGATCTCGCCCGTGCCTGGCTCCCCGCGGCCGGGGGAGTCGGCGATCTGGACGTGCCCGATCAGGCCGATATGCTCGCGCAGGTTGGCCACTAGGTTCCCCTCCATCCGCTGCATGTGGTAGAAGTCGTGCTGAACCTTTACGTTCTCCCGTCCCACGTCCCGAACGAACCCAACGGCCTGCCCGGTCGTGTACAGCAGATAGGGCCCGTTCTCGAAGGTGTTTACGGCCTCGACCATGATGTCTATGCCCGCCGCCCCGGCTTCCCCGGCGGCGAAACGGACGTTCTCGCGCGCCAGCGCCAGCTGTTCCTCGCGGGCCATGCCGGGGACCTCGTGACCCACGAGCGCGTTCAACCTCCCGCACCCCAGGGAGCGGGCGAGGTCAAGGGCCACGGGCACGTTCTCCCTGAACTGCCGCTGCCGCCCGGGATCCCCAGCAAGCCCCCTGTCACCGGCCGCCATGTCGCCGGCGTCGAAGTTGAAGAGAGCGACCTCGAGGCCAGCCTCTTCGATGGCTCCTTTTACCTCCGAGAGATCCTCGTCAGACGGCCACCAGAACTCGACCGCCGAGAAGCCAGCCTCTCTCGCCCGCCAGAACCGGTCAAGGAACGGGACCTCTTTGAAGAGTATGGAAACGTTCGCGCTGAACCTCACGGTGCCCCTCCTTCCTTCACCAGCATACCCTAAAGCAGGCGCGTGGCATGCGGGACGCTACAATGAGCCCGTGCGAAAGGACCTGGAGAAGATATGGGAGGCCGGGCTGGCGGCCGCGGACCCCAAACGGGCCGTGGGGCGGGCGCTCGGGATGGAAGACGGCGCCATCGTGGTCGACGGGGCGCGGTTCGTACCCGAGAAGGTGTTCGTGGTGGCTGTTGGCAAGGCCGCCGGGACGATGGCGAAGGCCGCGCGGGAGCTTCTCGGCGAGAGGATCTCCGGCGGGCTCGTAGTGACCAAAGACGACCACGAGCCGGGCCCCGAGAGCTTCGAGGTCGTCTTCGCCTCCCACCCCGAGCCCGACGAGAGGGGCGTCGAGGCAGCCAGGCGGGTGCAGGAGCTGGCCGAGTCCGCCGGGGAGGGAGATCTCCTTCTGGCCCTGATCTCCGGCGGGGCCTCCGCTTTGCTGGCCGACCCGGCCCCGCCCATCGAGCTTGCCGACCTGAAAGCGCTGACGGGAGACCTGCTCAGAAGCGGTGCGGATATAGGGGAGATCAACACCGTCAGAAAACACGTCTCGGTCCTGAAGGGTGGGGGCCTGGCGAGGCTAGCCCACCCGGCCCCCACCGTGGCACTCCTGCTCTCCGACGTGGTGGGCGATGATCCTTCCTCGATCGCGAGCGGCCTCACCGCCCCAGACACCACCACCCTCGAAGACACGAGGCATGTCCTGAGGCGCTACCGGATAGAGCCGCCCGAGAGCATCTCGGAGCACCTGCGGGATGCGGAGGAGACCCCGGCGGAGGACGACCCCGTCTTCGAGAACGTCTCGAACGTGGTCTGCGGTGGCGGCCGTCACGCCTCCGAGGCCGCCGCCCGTGAGGCGTCTGGGCTCGGCTACACGCCGCTCTTGCTCTCCACCACCCTCACCGGCGACGCCCTGGGGGCAGCCTCGGTTTACGCGGCGATAATCAGGGAGGTGCTGGCGAGCGGCAACCCTGTGTCCAGGCCCTGCGCCGTGATCTCTGGCGGAGAGGCGACCGTGACGGTGCGCGGGGATGGAGAGGGCGGTCCAAACCAGGAGTTCGCGCTCGCGCTGGCGGTAGAGTTGGACGGCGTCGAAGGCTGGGCGGCCTTCTCCGCCGACACCGACGGCCACGACGGCTCGACCGGGGCGGCGGGCGGCATAGTTGACGGCCGGACGGCGGGAAACATAAGGGACAACGGCGTAGACCCCGAGGAGTCGTTGTCCGACAATGATTCCTCACCCGCGCTCCGGGCCGGGGGATCTCTGCTCATCACCGGCCCGACGGGCACCAACGTCAACGACCTGCGGGTGGCGCTCGTAGACGATGGCACGGGGAGA
Organism: Rubrobacter sp.; assembly: GCA_036280905.1. GTDB lineage: Bacteria > Actinomycetota > Rubrobacteria > Rubrobacterales > Rubrobacteraceae > Rubrobacter_D. The sequence continues at coordinate 2,201 of DASUPX010000525.1, forward strand.
GGGTGAACCACCCGGCAGAAGGCGACGGTTCTTGAGCATCAAGACCTAATACCAGCCGTCGCCCGACTTCGCACTTTTCGCGAGTTCGCGCCGAGCTTGCCCGGGAGGCTTGCGTCTGGGATGCGATGGTGCCATATTGCGTGCTGGGATCAGTAGGTAGACATTGCGCCAGAATCATCGATAGCACGTACCAGGAAGGGGAGCCTGATGTACCAGCAGATTTACGAGCCGATCGCGAACAACCTGGTGCTCTCGGCGGTGGTCGCCCTGATACCCATAATCGTGTTGTTCGTGCTGCTTGCCGGCATCAGGATGGCGGCGCAGTGGGCCTCCCTCATCACCCTGGCCTCGGCCCTCTTCATCGCGGTGGTCATCTACGGTATGCCGTTCGGGCTGGCGTTGAACTCTACTCTGCTCGGCATCTGCTTCGGCCTCTTCCCCATCGTGTGGATCGTCATAAACGCGATCTTCATCTACAACGTGATCGTGGACACCGGACACTTCGATACCATAAGGGACTCGCTAGCGGGGGTCAGCAACGACCGCCGCGTGCAGGTGGTCCTCATCGCCTTCGTGTTCGGGGCGCTTCTGGAGGCGACGGCAGGGTTCGGAACGCCGGTCGCGATCACCGCCTCGCTGATGGCCGGGCTCGGCTTCGAAGCTGTCTACGCCGCGGCGCTGGCCCTGCTGGCGAACACCGCGCCGGTCGCGTTCGGCGGATTCGGCATCCCTATTCTGACGGCCGGCGCCGTCTCCGGGCTGGACGTCATGGAGCTCTCGCAGATGGTCGGCCGCCAGACGCCGCTCCTGGCCCTAATCATCCCCGGCATGCTGGTGACCGTGATGGCCGGCTTCCGGAAGATGCTGGAAGTCTGGCCCGTCGTAGTCGTCAGCGGCCTCGCGTTCGCCCTCACGCAGTTTCTGGTCTCCAACCTGCTCGGCCC
>DASUPX010000526.1:0-4852 GCA_036280905.1 Rubrobacter sp.
CCACTCGGTGAGTAGCGCGGGATGGTGTCCTTCCTCCTCTGCCTGCTCGCCTACCCCGTTGGTAAACGCGAGCGCTTCGGCGAAGTTGCGGAACCTAAAGACGCGCTCCAACCGCTTGATGCCATCCTGCTCCACCAGATCCCAGTCCGGCACCCGCGGCCGCAACTCCCCGATCTCGGCCTCGTCCAGCGTGGGCTCGCCGCCGCGGCAGGCGGTGCACTTCATCTCAGATAGCTCGCTCATCTGTTCCTCATCTCTGCAAGCCTGTACTTCTGATACCAAGTGTATCCTCCGAAGAAGGCTACAGGTTTCAGGTTTCAGGTCTGCGTAAGAGGGAACGGCATAGTGCGGACGCCTGGCGCCTGGGCTGCTCGTGGATTCCCGCTTTCGCGGGAATGACGGATGCGGAACGTAGGATTCGGGGAATGGCCAAGACGAAAGCTGACAGCTGACCGCTGATAGCTGATAGCTCTAATACCGACGTCCGCGCTGGCGGGCTATGTCAAAGCTGGCGGAATCGGACACGGCCATCACGGCCATCACGCCGCACTGGACGGGGTCGCTCACTACCAGGTCTGCCGCGTCCGGCACGGTGCCTGGCATGTTCAGCGAGAGCACTATTATTCCCTTCTCCCTGATCTCGCGCACCGCGCGGGCCACCTCCCCGCCCATGAGGGCTCCGGCGAGGACCAGCGCCACGGCCCGCGGGAGGCGGGACACGGCCCTCGTGGCCGCGGCGAGCTCACCCTCCCCCACCAGGGGGATGGTGTCCACGGAGATCTTCTCCCCGCGGATGTTGTGCCTGTCAGCCTCCGCGACCGCCCCGACCACCACCTGCCCGACCTGCGCCCCACCGCCAACCACGATTATGCGCTTGCCGTAGACCTTGAGGAACGAGGGTGCCAGCTCAACCACCTGCACGATGGGCAGGGATGCCAGATCCCGGACCAGCACCTCCGCCGCGCCGTCCGCGACATCCTCGAGCTCGAAGTAGACCGTGGAGAGCCCATCGCTCCGCTCGGCAATATCTACGTGGGCAATGTTCGCGTCGTGGTCGAGGAGCACCCCGGTCAGGGCGTGAAGGGCACCGGGCTCATCGGGGGCCCTGACCATCAGGGCCAGGGGAGGAATGTGCTCGACGCTCTCGCTCATTGGTCGCAGTGTATATGCTTGGCCGCTCCGCTTCTTACGGGTGCCTGGGGGCGCTCTCGCCAAGCACGCGCGCCTCAAGCCAGGGGTTGCGGAATGCCCCGCGTGGGTCGAGGCGTTCCATCAGGCGCACGAAGTCTGGCAGGCGCGGGTAGAGCGGGGCTATCGCTTCCGCCTCGGCGGCGAACATCTTGCCCCAGTGCGGACGCGCCTCGAACGGCGCGAGCGCGGCCTCGATCCGGACGAGGCAATCCCCCACCTCGTCCGGCCTGCGCTTCCAGGTAAAGTGGAGGCCGACGGTATCCTCCCCGTAGTTCATGCTCATCCACAACCTGTCCGCGGCCACCCTGCGGATCTCCGACATCTGCAAGTGGGGTTGGATCTCACCGGCGAGCGAACGCACGGCCTCTATGGCCCCGGGGGCGTGCCGGCGCGGCACCAGGTACTCGGACTGTATCTCCTCGCCGCTGCTCGGCGTAAAGCCCAGGCGGAAGTGGGGCAGGCGCTCGGCCCAGGGCCCTGGCACCCCCATCTGTGGCGTGGAGGGGCCCGCGTCCACCCCCGGGATCGGGTGCCGGTCCTCCACCGCCGCGACCGCGCCGAAGAGCTCGTCCTCTACCCGCTCCGGCTCGTCCGTCACCCGGCTCTTGACCCAGACCTGGTCGATGACCTCTGCCCAGCGGGTAAAGACGCTGACGCTGTAGCCGCCAGAGGTTACCTCGTCGAAGCGCTCGTAGAACGCCTCCCAGCCCATACGCTCGTAGACCCGCTGCCGCACCTCGTAAGCGGGCTCTACGTCGAGGGTGACTCTGGACACCGCCCCCAGTGCCCCGAGGCCGACCACGAGGCCCTCGAAGTCCGCATCGCCCCTGGCGAACTCAACGATCTCCCCCGCGGAGGTCACCAGCTCGATGCCGGCGACGGCGGTCGCGAGGTTGCCGTTCTCCGGGCCGGAGCCGTGCGTCGCGGTGGCCACGGCCCCACCGACGGAGATGTGGGGAAGCGAGGCGAGGTTGTGCAGGGCCACCCCTTCTGCGCGCAGCGTCTTCTCCAGCTCGCCGTACGTCATGGCAGCGTTGAGGGAGACCGTGCTCGCCCCGTGGTCGACGACCACGTCTTCTGGGAGAGCCTCCAGCGTGATGAGCTCCGAGGAGTCGGCTATGTCGTTGAACGAGTGCCTGGAGCCAAGGACCCGCAAGCGCGGTGCGTTGGCGATGATCTCCTGCGCCTGCCCCATCGTCGACGGCCGGTGAAGCTTCCGTGCCCGGTACTCGTAGTTGCCCGCCCAGTTCTTCTCCGGAGCACGGTCCTGCTGGATCATGGTCCCGCCTCTCCCCTCTCGCCGTCCAACCTGCTAGCTTTCTCCAGAACCTTACCTCATGCCGGCACTGGTTAGCCTTGAGCTATTAGCCTCTGGCTGATTGCATGCGTTGCCGGGAGGCCGAACCCTGGGGTTGGGTGTGCGAGATCGGGGGTTGGCGCTAGTGGCTTACCTGTGGTCTGGTTCTTGGGTCGAGCTCTCCTGAATCGAAGACGCGCTCCAGGTGTTCCCGGCAGGAGTGAATCAGCTCGGGGTTCCTGACGATCTCGTCCACCATCTCCTGCGTGCAGTTGCGCCGCACGTAGGTCTCCTGCAGCACGTCGCTGAGGTGGGCATCCTCTTCATCCAGCCGGTGGACGATGTAGCGCAGGACTTTCTCTTCGCGCTCGGCGCGGGGGCCGTGTTCGCGGCCGAACATCAGCTGCTCCCAGAAGGGTTGCTGTGCGGGCATGCCATCTACCTCCTTCTTCAGCGCCTGCGGGGTTAGCTGTCGGGTTCGGGCCGAAAGAGTCTAGCCCTACGCCAGGAGATCCCGGCGATTCACCCCGTGGATCTCTCCGGATCCTCCTGGGTCCCCCGCCCCCGGCTCTTGCGGGAGTTAGGCTTCATGGCTATGCTGTTATCTTTTCCCGGTATACGCCTGCCGTGCCCGGTTGTCAACGCTCAGGGGCCCCCAACCCGCCATCCTATTCAGGGGGTTCCTGTCGAGGTAGGCTCATCGCGGAACGAGATATGGGGGTAAGGCGTAGCCCGCTATGTACTGTACGTGGTCGGCACAACGGTAACGAGGGTGGCAACTCTCCCGGCTTTGCTTCGGTAGGGCGTTAAGCCCGGTAAGAGGACCTGGTTGCGTCAGGGCGAGCGAGGCGAGGGCGCTGCTAATCGTGCGGTACCCGTCGACGTAAAGAGAGGCGGTGTAGGCCCCACCTTCTAGCCAGAAGAGTTGGCCCCGCCTCTCGCCGAGCATCAGCCTGGCGAGCAGGCCACCGGGCAGACGCTCGTGTGGCATCTTCACGGCGGAATAGAACGGGATGCTTGCGGGCCAGGTGCCGTCGGGCAACTGCATGTCGGCGAGGCGCAGGCGCGCACGGGTCACGGGCTCACCCTCGAGGCCGAGCGAGATCAGGGCCAGGATGGCAAGGGCCGTGGACAGGGGTACGTCGTAGCGGCCGAACGAACCGTCCTCGTTGGCGCTCGCGAGGATGTCGGTGGCCAGACGCTCCCGTAGCGCGGTGGCTGAGGTGGCGCCCTGCAGCGCCCAGGCCAGCGCCCAGTCGGCCATGTAGGGGTTGGCGAAGTACAGCCCGCCCCTGTTCTCGAAGCCCTCCGCCAGGTATTCGACGCTGGTCTTCCTCTCCAGGCCCGCCTCCGCCCTAAGGGCGCTAGCCAGGCAGGTGGTGCCGTACTCGGGCTGACACCAGTGACGGTTGTGCGCGGTGATGGTCATGTGGTCGCGCTCCGGTCTCTCCGCGCAGAGCTGGGGCAGGTAACCGCCCCGGCCATCGGCGAAGAGCTCCAGGGCCCCGACGCCGGCCTGGTCCAGGAACCCTTGCAGGACCAGTGCCGAGTCGATGCAGGTTACGAGGGTATCGCTGTGGTACGCCCACAGGAGCCCCTGTCGTTTGTCGCGCAGCAGGTCTTCAAGTGAGCTTCGGACGGACGGGTTCGACCCGCAGGCGTTGGCGGCCCGGAGCAGGAACCCGAGCGGGACCAGGTCGCCGTAGGGGAAAGGACTCGCCGGTGGCGGGGGCTGGCAGATCAGGGACAGGGGGGTTCGGCTGGCCTCCCCGGCCAGCTCCGCTAGCGCCGCAAGGGCGCGTACCCTCGTTTCGACCAACGCCTCCTCGGAAGACGACAATTCCTTGCACTCCCCCTCTCATCGGACCGCCAGGCCACGAAGTGGCCCGTACCAGAGACGAATTGTAGTCGCATTCCCCTCCGTTCGGCCAGCGTTGGTTCGCGGCCAGATACACCCCCTCCCGAGCGGTACGTCCGGCAGATAGATGGTCCTGGAACGTCTCGGCTCGCGGTAGGTGTCCTGGGAGTAGTCTCCCGATAATGGAGGGTGGGCGAGCAAGTCGCCCGCCGTCGTACGGCAGGACTCTTTGCCCGGGAATGGGTGGGGTGGGATACTGATTCCCGCGCCAGGCAGGGACGAACAGGCAAGCCGGCTGGAGCGAAAGGGGAGTGGAGCGCATGAGCGAAGCGTCGAACAGGGAGCAGATGGAGCGCAGGCTCATAGAGAAGAGCCTGGAGGACGAGTCTTTCAGGCGGAGGCTTGTGGAGGACCCGAGGGGGGCAGTTGAAGAGGAACTGGGGGCGCGGCTGCCCGAGGGGGTGCGGGTGGAGGCCGTGGAGGAGACCGCCGACACCATCTACCTG
>DASUPX010000527.1:0-6674 GCA_036280905.1 Rubrobacter sp.
GTCGGCCGGGATCAGGGTGGAACTGGTGCCCAGGAAGCCCATGTTCACGCCGAAGTACTCCGGCTGGTCGTTCTCGTCTACGAACAGGTCGTCTACCTTGCCGATCTTCGTCCCGCTCTCGTCTACTACGGTGTAGCCAGCGTACTGGTCCTCGACCGCCGTAAACCTATCGCTTCTGTGCTCGTACTCGGTCATCTACTCTCCTTCATTCGTCTTGTCTACTCTGCGTTTCGTGCGTCCGACGCTTCCTGCCCGTGTGCTACGGCTTGTGATGCGCTGATCCCCTCGTATAAGGCCCTTGTTAGAGGCCCGGCGCCCGAGGGGTAGCAATGGGGAAAGGAGATGCGGGCGCCGGTTCGCACTACAGACCCTACCCCTATTAGAACGACCGTGAACGCAGATTCGGCCGTTTTCGAAGAAGTCGGTACGGAAGGTGCAGGCTTTTGGTCCGAATGGTGTAGCGGCATGTGAAACTCTCGTAAACGGGCCCAGAATCCTCGTGCTTGCATGCCTCTCTCGCGCCGGTGAGCCGATTCACGTGGTCCCAAGCGGTCCGCGGATTAGCGTCCTTGATGCTCCGGTCCGTGCTAGTAAAGGCGTGGGCGAGCGACTCCGGGGGCTCGGGGACTCAGAAGGCGCATGGTATCCTGCGAAATGAACAAGAGGGTGACGTGAGCCTCTAGACAAAGTGTTTGGGACAAACGAGGATAGCTTTGGAAGACACGGAGAGAAGTTTCGAGGAGCATCCGGAGGCGGCCCGGATCCTCGATGAGCGCTTCTGGGAGATCTTCGAGGACTACAAGCGCCGGCTGCGCGAGATAAAAAGCCTGCTGGTCGTGGGCGACGGAACCACGCCAGAACAACTCGAGGCCAACGCGCGCTCGGTGCTCGGGCGGGCGGCGAAGGTGCTAAGGGGCGAAGAAAGCTCTCTGCTCGCCGTGGAGGAGGAGATCTACCGCAATATCGAGAGCTCCTACGAGCCCCTTAACCCTCACCCCGACGAGTCCTTCAGGGCTGGCGTCGCGCTGTGCAAGGCGGCCGTCACGGTCGTGGTGAAGAACCTCGTGCCAGGGACCTCCCCGGAGAGGATCGCCGGGGTAGCCCTGGCCGTGCAGGAGATCGTCATGGACCGCGTCTCCAGGATGGTGATGGCCTCATACGTCGACTACCTGCTGACCAAGGTCAGGGAGACCCAATTCGAGGAGCGGCGGCGCTTCTCCCGCGAGCTGCACGACCGCCTCGCCCACGACATGACGGTCGTCATCCAGAGCCTCGAGCTGTACCGGGCGTACAAGGAAAGCGCCCCGGAGCGCGCGGAGAGGCGGCTGGTCCTCGCCAGGGAGTCGGCCGACGAGGCCCTGGACCTGATGCGCGAGTTCTCCAAGGAGCTCAGGCTCTTGGAGACGTCGGATGGCCTGAGGATAGCGCTGGAGAACCTGATGAGGATCAGCGTACCAGAAGGCGTGCACTCAGAAGTCTCCCTGGAAGGTGAGGAAAGGCATCTCCCCGACTACGTGCGCGACCAGCTCTACATGGTCTTGAGGGAGGGGGTCAGGAACGCGGTCGCCCACTCCGGCTCCGAGCGGATAGAGGTCGAGATCGCTATAACCCCGAGGCACGTCACGGCCCGCGTCCGCGATCATGGGACGGGACTCGACCCCGAGGACGGGACCACAGAAGGCCTGGGCCTGAGCTCAATGCAGGAGCGCGTCTCGTTGCTTGGGGGCTCCTTCGAACTGATCCCCGAACCGGGCGGCGGTGCGCGGGCAGACGTCAGCCTGCCCCTGATGCGGGAGAAGGGCCGATAGACGCCCGCCCCTCAACCGGCCGTCCCATAAGGGTGCTCCTCGCCGATGACCATGCCCTCGTGCGCCAGGGCATGGCAGAGATGCTCTCCACCGACCCCGGAATGGAGGTGGTCGCCCAGGCCGCGAACGGAAGGGAGGCCGTGGACCTAGCCCGCGAGCAGAGGCCGGACGTCGTCGTACTCGACGTGGAGATGCCGGTGATGAGCGGGCAGGTGGCCTTACGGCGGCTGCTAGACCTCCGGCCGCCGCCAAAGGTCGTCATCGTCACCGTCTTCGCCGACGAGTCCCACGTGCGCGAGCTCCTCGCGCTAGGGGCGGGCGCCTACCTCTCCAAGAACTCCTCTATGAGGGATTTGATCTCCACGGTGCGCTCCGTCGCCCCTGGGGGCTGGGAAGGCCAAAACGAGGACGACGTGGTCCTGTTCGTACCCAGGACAGCGTTCGAGGAGAACGACCCCGAGGAGAGCTCGCTCTCCGAGCGGGAGGCAGAGGTGCTGATGTTGGCGGCGCGAGCCCTCTCCAACCGCGAGATAGCCGCCTCGCTCTACCTCTCCGAGACGACCGTCAAGCGCCACCTCTCCAACGTCTACGGGAAGCTGGGCGTCCGCACGAGGGCCGAGGCGGCGAGGAAGGCGCTCTCGGAAGGTTGGATCTCCGCCTGGGACGTCTCCAGGGAAGTGTAGGGCCCGACGAACGTCCCCGCGGGGCGACGGGCGGAGGGTGCTTGCATCATTCAGACCATTTATTCGCTGAAAGCCGGGAAGTCGGCAGGCACGCGTGTACACTAGCTGGACACGGTCGCCCAAGCGGTGGCCTGGGCCAATTTGGTGGACCTACGTCTGTGCTCACTTCCGGCGGATGTTTCTCCGCAGGTTAGGAGTACTATGCGCATCTTGATAGCCAACACGCCGCTTATGTACAGGGAGACTCTGGCCCTGGCGGTCCATCGTCACAACCCGGGCTTCGAGGTGATGATGGCCGACCCTGCCTCCATGGATGGGGAGGCCAAGCGCTTCAACCCTCACGTGCTCATCCGGGATGACGACGGGATCGAGGTAGCCTCGCCGGACGGCGTGGTGTGCTGGGTCGGCATCATCATCGACGACCACCTCAAGGCACGCATCAGCCTGGACGGGAAGGTTTCGGAGATCCACGAGGTGAGCCTGTACGAACTGCTCGCCGCCCTCGACGAGGTCACGGAGTTCGTTTCCGATAACAGCATCCGGTAGCGGGTGCCGCTACCGACAGCGGGTAAGTGACCCCGCTACTCTGTGTCCTCGGTGACGTCGCTAACGGTGATCCAGTCCTCCTGGAGAGCCTTCCTGGTTGCCTCTCCCCGGGAGGACACCCTCATCTTGGCGTAGGTGTTCGCGAGGTGGCGCCTGACCGTCGCCTCGGCAATGTGAAGGTTCTCGCTTATCTCGCGGTTGGAGAGGCCGCGGGCGGCCAGGAGCAGGATCTCGAGCTCCCTCGCCGAAAGCACGCCCCCCGAACCCTTCCTGGCCTCTTCGAGCATCTCCCTCGGCATGCCCACCACCACGTTCTCGCCTTTCGGGTCGAAGACGGCCGCGCGAACCGCGCCGATCAGGTGCTGGGTCGAGGCGCTCTTGACGAGGTAGGCGCTCGCCCCGAGGCTCATGAGCTCGCGTAGGTAGCGGGGGCTCTCGAACATCGTGACGATAACGACCTTCGGCGGGGGCAAGACGGCGCGCATCCTCGTGAGGAGGGTCCTGGCCTTCTCGAACGGCAGCTGCACCTGCATCAAGACGACGTCGGGCCTGGTCCTCTCGGCCAGGGCAACGGCCTCTTCGCCGTTGGGTGCGCTGCCGACGACCTCCATGCCCCCGTAGGAGGCGAGGATGCCGGCGAGCCCCTCCCGGAACATGGTGTGGTCGTCCGCAAGGAGCACCTTGATCGGATCGTCCGGCAAGCTGCGTCCCTTCCTCGTGTGGCCCGAACCGGTAATCCTTATTCTAGCCCGCGTGGACGGTCACCGCCAATAGGAGGAGGGCTGACTCACCTCTCCCGCGCTCGGGACGCGGTCTGGCAAGCTGCACGGGCCGTTTCGATCCGAGACCTGAAAGAGGACAACGAATAGCCTTCGGCGCCTTAAGGGCGTTCGCCGTTTCCTACACCTTCCGGTCCGTTTCGTGCATACATCTATGCATTTATTTTTGGTGGCGTTCTTTACGAGTATTCTCGCGCACCGTCACGGTGTACCTTGAGGTGCCTGTGGCCGGCACCAGACCCCGACGAACGGTGTCCCGGCAACGCGAAAGAGGGGATGGTCGGATGATCGACAACGCGATCGAAGGACGCACCGAGGCGAGATCGAGGTTCGAATCTTCCTGGTTGATAGTGAGGGACGTCATCGGAGCCGGAGGTGGCCTGCCGGAGATCCTCACGCTAGAAACCGGAGGCAAAGCCAAGGTCAACGGTAGGATCCTGCCCGTCTTCAGTTTCGAGGAAGAGGCTCGCCTCTTCCTGCACCTATGCGGCTTGGGGGGCTGGTGGCACGCCACTAAGAGCGGCGCCGCGGAGCTCGCGTTGGTCCTCTCCGACGATTGCTCGGACGTCGGGCGCGTCGCCCTCGACCCCATCCCCGAGATCGGCCTGTGCGGGCCCCACGATCTCGTCAGCCTACCGCGAAAAGAGTTCGTCCGGCTGCTCGCCGCCGGGAGATGATGCCAGCACGGCGCCGTCGCAAGACGCGGCGCGGATATCAGGTAAGACGCCGCGCTGCGGCGATTGGAAACCACGAAAGAAGGTGCGAGTGACGGACACGAAGGCGGGCAAGGAAGCATCGCATCGCGAAGGTACGGGCGAGCAGGAGCAGCAGCTAGGTGTGGTGTTCTGGGTAACGGTCGCGATCTCCGCGGTGTTCGTACTGTGGGGCGTGCTCTTCACGGAGAACTTTGCGAGCGCGACGGCGACGGTTGTTGGTTGGATCACCGAGGGCCTCGGTTGGCTCTACATGCTCATCACTACGTTCTTTCTCGCCTTCGTCATCTACCTGGCCTTTTCCAGGTACGGCAAGATCAAGCTCGGCAAGCCCGACGAGGAGCCGGAGTTCGGCTACTTCCCGTGGTTTTGTATGCTCTTCCAGGCGGGGATGGGCATAGGCCTGGTGTTCTGGGGCGTGGCCGAGCCGGTCACCCACTACAACACCCCGCCCCTTGGCCTGGCCGGGGCGCGCACGCCTGAGGCCGCGGAACTGGCCGTGCAGACCGCGTTCTTCCACTGGTGTTTGCACCCGTGGGCGATGTACGCCGTTGTCGGCATCGCCATCGCGTACTTCAGCTACCGCAGGGACATGAACAATTTGCAGGTAAGCACGGTCTTCCGTCCCCTCATCGGCAGCCGCGTTGACGGTCCCACGGGGAAGGCCATCGACGTCATCGCGATACTGGCCACCCTGTTCGGCGTCGCCGTCTCTTTGGGGCTTGGCACCCTCCAGATCGCCGCGGGCTTAGGCAAGGTGTTCGGCCTACCGGATGGCATCGGCATGATGATGATCATCATCGGCGTGACGGCGGTTGCCTATATGCTCTCGGCCTCGACGCCGATCGACAAGGGCGTCAACTACCTGAGCCAGGCGAGCATGTACCTGGCTTTCCTCTTGCTCATCTACTTCCTCGTCGTGGGGCCGACGCTCCTGATGCTCAACACCTTCACCGAGGAGGCCGGCGTCTACCTGGCGAACCTCGTCCCCCAGAGCCTCAGGGTCAGCGCCTTCGCCCCCGGGGAGGCGGATTGGCTGGGTAGCTGGACCATCTTCTTCTGGGCGACCTGGATCGCCTGGGCGCCTTACGTGGGCGCCTTCATCGCCCGCATCTCGAGGGGAAGGACCATCAGAGAGTTCGTGGTAGGCGTGCTGGTCGGCCCGAGCATCTTTTCGATGATCTGGTTCTCCGTGTTCGGGGCATCCGGCATCCGTCTCGACGAGCAGACGAACGGGGCTCTAGGCGATACCGTCTCGAACGCGGGCCCGGCCATCGCACTCTTCGAGTTCCTCGGACAGTACCCGCTCGGGTTGCTCACCTCCCTGGTGGCGCTCTTCCTCGTTTTCATCTTCTTCGTCGCCGGCGCCGATGCCGGCACGATAGTGCTTGGCAGCATGTCCGCCGGCGGCGTCCTGAACCCCAAGACCCGCATCAAGCTGACGTGGGGCGCGATCATGGCACTCCTCGCGGCGGCCCTCTTGCTTGCCGGGGGCGGTGGAGACGCCGCGCTCAACGGACTGACCAACGGGGCGATCCTGGCCGCGACGCCTTTCGGGATACTCATGGTGCCCATGTGCTACGGCCTGTATAGGAGCATCAAGACTGATTACCGCGAGGAGCGACGCCAGATGCAGGAGACTCTTGCATACGACCGTGAGATGGAGCTGAAGCAGATGAAGGAGATCATGGCGGGCCCCCCGCGCCGCCGCCTGCGCCGGGTCACCCCAACGCCCGCTGGCCATACGGAACCGAAGCCGAACGGGAAAGAGTGAACGGCGCAAGTCTCCCCGAAGAGATTCGCCAGAGAAAGAGCAAGCCGGCCGGAAAGGACCAGATTCTTTGAACCACGACAAGTTGTTCACTACCGATGCCGAGGACGATGGGCCATTTCGACCTCAGAACGAGAGAACCCCGTCCCGCCCCGCCGCCAACCCCTACGCCGACCTGAAGCGAATCGTCAAGGAGCGAGGGCTGCTGAAGCGCCAACCCGCCTACTTCGGTGCCAAGGTCGCCGTGACCCTCTGCATGCTCGCGGTGGGCCTGGCCCTGCTGCCGATCCTCGGTAGCAGCTGGCTCCAACTCGCCAACGCCGTCTACCTGGCCGTCGTGTTCGTCCAGATCAGCTTCCTTGCCCACGACCTCG
>DASUPX010000528.1:0-7560 GCA_036280905.1 Rubrobacter sp.
CCTTCTCTCCCGCCATCGACGTGCTATCGACGCTGGCGACGGCGCTGGTCATCGGCTACGGCGGGTACCTGGTCTTCGCCGGGTCACTCTCCGTTGGCGTGCTGACGGCTTTCCTGATCTACGTCCAGCAGTTCTTCCGGCCCATCCAGCTCGCCTCCCAGGTCTACACCCAGGCGCAGGCCGCGATAGCCGGAGCTGAACGGATCTACAACATTCTGGACGAGGAGCCGGAGCCCGCGGACCCGCCCGAAGCTGCCAGGCTCAGCCCGGTCAGGGGCCGCATCACCTTCGACCACGTGACGTTCGAATACGACCCGGGCCGCCCGGTGCTGCACAACGTAGATTTCGTGGCCGAGCCGGGCCAGACGGTCGCCCTGGTCGGCCCGACCGGCGCGGGCAAGACGACCATCGCGAGCCTGATCCCGCGCTTCTACGACACCACCGAGGGAGCGGTCCTTATAGACGGCAGGGACGTCAGGGAGATGGCCCGCAAGAACCTCCGGGCCAACGTGGGAATAGTGCTGCAAGAACCGTTCCTGTTCTCCGGCACCATCGCCGAGAACATCGGCTACGGCGGTAAGGGTGATCCCGCACAGGCGGGCCGCGAGGAGGTCGAGGCCGCGGCCCGCGTGGTCGACGCCCACGGCTTCATAGTGGACCTGCCGGACGGCTACGACACCGAGCTTGGCGAGGGCGGCGGGGCACTGAGCCAGGGCCAGCGCCAGCTCCTCTCTTTCGCCAGGGCGGTCCTTACGGACCCACGCATCCTCATACTGGATGAGGCCACGAGCAACATCGACACGCGCACGGAGGCGACCATTCAGCGGGCGCTGGCGACGCTCCTCAAGGGCAGGACCAGCATCGTGATAGCGCACCGCCTGAGCACCATCAGGAACGCCGACCTGATCCTGGTAGTCCGGGATGGCAGGATCGAGGAGCGTGGTACCCACGCCTCACTCCTGGAGAAGAACGGCCTCTACGCCGACCTTTACCGCCGCCAATTCCGAGAGCCCAGCTCCTCCGGCAGGAGATCCTGAGCCGGTCCGCACGGCCCACGTATACCGGCACTTCGGTTGACGCTACAGGCGACCGACCAGCGCCGCTCACGTGCTACAGGCGCGGGCGGATGCGTCTGGCGCCGTAGTAATTACGGATGTACTTCATCTTGGAGTTGATAACCTTCCCGAAGTACCCGGAGGCGTGCAGGATGTGCCCGTTACCGCTGTACATCCCCACGTGGGTTATGGGGCGTCCGTAGCCCCTCTCCTTGAAAAACACCAGGTCGCCGCGCTTGAGGTTAGATCTCGACCGGACTTTGTGCCCGTACTGGTACTGGAGGACCGGTGAGTCCGGTATCCGCTTGAAGCGCCTGAGGACGATCCTGGTGAAGCAGGAACAGTCTTCCTTGACGTACGCCCAGCACGGGGCCGGGGGCGAGAGCCGGTAGCGCGTACCGATGTGCCACCTGCCGCGTTGGATAAGCCGCCGGCCCTTGACACGACCAGAGAGCCTGGTCGCGCTGTAGTCGTCATCATCAAGCGTGACTCCGGGGCTCAACGGCCCGCCGTCGGCCGGGGCGAGGTCGTTGGGGGGCGGGGTGGTAACGCCCCTGACGAGGGCCACGGCGTCGGCGACGGCCTGCCCTTCACCCTCCTGGGGCGAGAGGCGCACGGCGTAGTAGTCGCCGGCCTCCAGGCGGTAGGTGCCGATCTGAACCCAGTACCCACCGTCTCTGCGCTGATTCACCCTGGTCCATCTGGTCCCCGAGGAAGTTCTCACACCGAAGCGGGCTGCGGTATTGTTCGCCGACCTGTCGGGCCACCAGGCATAGATCGCATAGTCGTTGGTGCTGGGCACCTTGAGTTTGAAGCGCGCATCATCAGCATTGGCGCCCGGTTTCGCGTAGGAGCCCCCGTGCGCAAGATCACTGGTCGCCCCCCGCTTCCATCCCGTCGCGGCGAAGCGCTTGTCCGAGGTATCGTCAACCGTCCTCGTGTAGTCGGCCAACTGATCCTCTTCCGCCACATCCTTGCGAACCTCTTCGAGCTCGGCCCCTGATGCACCTGTGACAGTCCCCTGCGAAGAACGCGTGGCGTCCCGCTCCTGGGCCGTCGTCTCGTCCGTGGTCCTGGCGTTTGCCGTCAAGGATGCGACAAGCACCAGGCATGTCGCGACTGCAGCGGCCGCGAAGACGATTCGGATCTCAATCATGTATTCCCCCTCGAGAGCGTCCGAACGTTGGTCCCATATTATACGCGTAAACTTCGCAGAGGGTAAGAGTTGTTACAAAAACGTAACATGGCAAGTCGGGATGGATGTTCGGTCGGACCTTCTCGTGCTCGAGCCCTTCCTTTGGGCCGGCTGAATCGCCGCGTTGGCCGGTGCTAAGATGATCGGGGGACCGAACGAAGAATCGTAAAGGAGAGCCATGGCACAGACGATGGGCATCCACCACGTGACCGCCATCTCCGGCGAGCCGCAGCGCAACGTGGACTTCTACGCCGGTGTTCTGGGGCTCAGGCTGGTCAAGAAGACCGTCAACTTCGATGACCCGGAGACCTACCACCTGTACTACGGGGACGGGGGGGGCAATCCGGGTACGATCATGACCTTCTTCCCCTGGGCGCACGCCTCCGGAGGGCGCATAGGAGCGGGACAGCTCATCGTAACCTCGTTCTCCGTCCCTATCTCCTCGCTCGGCTACTGGACGGAGCGGCTGGTCGAAGGAGGCGTACGTTTCGAGCGACCGCGCGACCGCTTCGGGGATACCGTGCTCACCTTCGAGGACCCCGACCGACTCCGCATCGAGCTGGTCGCCACCGAGGACGCAAGACCCGGTTGGACCGGGGGTACCGTTCCCGAGGAGCACTCCGTCAGGGGCTTCCACCACGTCGCCCTCGCCGTCGAGGACATCGAGAGCACGGCGGGCCTGATGACCGGGGTGCTCGGTTTCGGGCAGGTAGACGAGACCGAGGGAAGGATCAGGCTTTCGGCGGGCGAGGGTGGGCCGGGGAACACGGTGGACGTGATCGGGGCAACCGGCTTTCCGCGCGGGAGCATGGGCGTCGGGACGGTACACCACGTGGCCTTCCGGGTACCAGACGAGGAGACTCAGCTCGCCCTTCGGGAGGAAGTCTCTGGTCTCGGCTACAACGTTACGCCGGTACTCGACAGGAACTACTTCCGCTCAATCTACTTCCGCGAGCCCGGCGGCGTACTTTTCGAGATCGCCACCGACCCTCCCGGCTTCGCCGTGGACGAGGACGAAGCGGAGCTCGGCACCCACCTCAAGCTCCCGCCCTGGCTCGAGACCAGACGAGAGAGGCTCGAAGAGGTTCTGCCGCCCCTGGTGGTCCCGGAGGGAGAGAGCGCATGACCCCCGACCTCGGCTTCGACCACCGCTACCTGCCCGCTGGCGACAGGGGGGGCGCAACGCTCCTTCTCCTCCACGGTACGGGCGGCAACGAGGAGGACCTGATCCCCCTCGGCCAGGAGCTTCTCCCGGGCGCCGCCATCCTCTCCCCCCGCGGCAAGGTCTCCGAGCATGGCGCCCCCCGCTTCTTCCGCCGGCTTGCCGAGGGTGTCTTCGACCATGAAGACCTGCTGTTTCGCACCCACGAGCTCGCCGCTTTTGTCGAGGCCGCAGCAGAAGAGTATGGCTTCGATCGTTCGAAGATCATTGCCGTCGGTTACTCCAACGGGGCCAACGTGGCAGCAAGCACCATCTTGCTCCATCCTGGTCTCTTGCGGGCCGCGGTGCTCTTCAGGGCCATGGTCCCATTCGAGCCCGAATCGGCGCCGGATCTCACCGGCATGCCCGTCTTCCTGGCCGCGGGCAGGATGGACCGCATGATCCCCCCGGACAACACCCAGCGCCTCGCTGAGATCCTGACCGGGGCCGGCGCCGACGTGGACCTCCGCTGGCGCAACGTCGGCCACCCTCTGACCTACGAGGAGGTCGGCGAGGCCGGAGAATGGATCGCAAGGGTACTGCCAGGGCTAGACACGTAGGCTGGCACCAGTAACGTCCGGAATACCCACACCAAGATTAGCTGCTCGCTAAAAGCGCGAACGGCGGTGGGCCAGGCTCTCTGAGTCTCGACCTGGGGCGACCTACCCGGATGGCCAGGTTGCCAGGGTGTTAGAATTTTTCGAGGACGTCCGGAGGGGCATGCGGGCGCTATTTGAGGGGCGGAACAACCATTTAACAATCGCATTTGAAGGGCGGATGACATGGCGAAGCCGGTGATACTGGCGGTGGACGACGACCCGCAGGTGCTAAGGGCCGTGGAGCGGGATCTCAGACGCCGGTACGCGCGCGAGTACAGGGTACTTCGCGCGGACTCGGGGGAATCGGCCCTCGACACCCTGGGCAGGCTCAAGCTACGGGGAGATCCCGTCGCGCTGTTTCTGGTAGACCAGCGGATGCCCAGGATGACCGGTGTCCAGTTTCTGGAGGAGGCCATAGAGCGGTATCCAGAGGCCAAGCGGGCCCTGCTCACGGCGTATTCGGACACCGAGGCCGCGATACGCGCTATCAACGAGGTCGGTCTCGACTACTACCTCCAGAAGCCCTGGGACCCGCCGGATCAGAACCTCTATCCCAACCTCGACGACATGCTGGGCGACTGGCGGGCAGACTACAGACCGCCGTTCGAGGGAATCAGGGTCGTCGGAGACCGCTGGTCCCCCGGCTCGCACCGCACGCGCGATTTCCTGGCCCGCAACCGCGTGCCCTACCGCTGGCTCGACGTAGAGGGCTCGAAGGAGGCGGAGGAGATTCTCGAGATCACGGACCATGGCACGCCGGCGCTGCCTCTCGTGGTCTACGAGGACGGCACGTACGCAGAAGCGCCCGAGAACCGGGAGATAGCAGAGAAGATAGGTCTTCAAACCCGCGCCGAACAGGAGTTCTACGATCTCCTCATCGTAGGCGGTGGACCGTCGGGTCTGGCCGCCGCGGTCTACGGCGCCTCCGAGGGACTGAAGACGGTGCTCGTAGAACGGGAGGCCCCCGGCGGTCAGGCCGGTACCAGCAGCCGCATCGAGAACTATCTCGGTTTTCCAAAGGGGCTTTCGGGCGGAGATCTGGCGCGCAGGGCGGTGGACCAGGCACGGCGTTTCGAGGTGGAGATACTCACGCCGCAGGAGGTCGCTTCGGTGCGTGTGGAGGATCCCTACCGCATCGTGACGCTCTCGGACGGGACGGAGATCTCTTGCTTCGCCCTGATCATCACCACGGGCGTCTCCTACCGCAAACTAAACGCGCCCGGCATCGAGCGCCTGACGGGACGCGGCGTTTACTACGGCGCGGCCCAGACCGAGGCCCTCTCCTGCCGGGACGAGGACGTTTACATAGTCGGGGGCGCCAATTCGGCCGGGCAAGCCGCGATGTTCTTCTCCGACAAAGCCCGAACCGTATCTCTGGTGTGCAGGGGCGACGACCTGAGAGCCGGCATGTCGGATTACCTGGTGCGTCAGATCGAAGCGACGGACAACATCGAGGTGCTTCTGGGGACCACGGTAGCCTCCGCGGACGGCGAAGACCACCTGGAGAATCTAACGCTAAAGCACGCTGAGACCGGCAAGTCGGAGACCGTGACGGCGCATTCGCTGTTCATCTTTATCGGGGCTGCGCCGATGACGGGGTGGCTCGACGGTCTAGTGGAACGCGACGAGCGGGGTTTTATCCTCTCGGGCCCAGATCTCCTGCGAGACGGCAAGAGGCCAGAGGGCTGGCGCCCCCAGAGGGACCCGTTCTTGCTCGAGACCAGCGTACCCGGTATCTTCGTCGCCGGGGACGTGAGACACGGTTCGATCAAGCGCTGCGCCTCGGCGGTCGGAGAAGGTTCTATCGCCGTGCAGTTCGTCCATCGCTATCTGAACGAGGTGTAGAGATGAGCGGCGACACCGACGTGCTGCGCCGGGTCTCGCTCTTCGAGGGCCTGTCCGACGAGCAGCTCGCCTCCGTGCAGCGGGGTACAGAGGTTCGTCTGGGGAAGGGTGACTATGTCAAGAGGGCCGGAGATCCTCCCGACGCCTTCTACGTCGTGATCGAGGGCCGGATCGAATGGACGAGCAGGATGCGAGGGAAGGACGTTTTCGTGCAGAGCCTGGGACCAGGAGAGTTCTGGGGCCACGAGCTATTGCTTACGGGCAAGCCCTACCCGGCGAACGGGCGTGCCGTGACCCCCGTCTGCCTCTACGTGCTCGGGGCCGACGAGTTCTGGCGGATGCTCTCGGATTGTCCCTCGATCCTGCGCACCCTCGTGGCCCTCGTGGTCGAACGCTTCGGCAACCTGGGGGAGGCTCAACAACACGCCAAGCTCGTCTCCCTGGGGACTATGGCCGCCGGCCTGGTCCACGAGTTGAACAACCCGGCCGCGGCCGCGGGGCGTAGCGCCCGCGAGGCCAGAGAAACGTTCCGTGAATCCTCGGCGAGGGCCGTCAGGCTCGGTGGACTCGACATGAGCCCCGAAGAACGACTCGTCGTCGCGGGGTTGCCTGAGGAGGTGGCGGTCCGCGCCGAACGGACGGGGGAGTTCGACGCACTGGAGAGAAGCGACCTCGAAGACGAGGTGGCGCTCTGGCTGGAAGACCGCGGGGTCGAGGAGGCGTGGGAGTTCTCCCCCACCCTCGTCGCCGCAGGCCTCGACGCGACGTGGCTCGACGACCTCGAGGGCCGTCTCCCCGGTGGCCACGTCGGCGACGTTTTGGGCTGGCTCGCCTTCGAGGTGACGGGCGACGAGTTGTTGCGCGAGATTGGTTATGCCTCGACCCGCATCTCCGAGCTCGTGGGGGCCGTCAAGACTTACTCTTTCATGGACAAGACGGCCTCCAAAGAGGTCGACGTCCACGCCGGGTTGAACAGCACCCTCATCATGCTCGGCCACAAGCTGAAAAAGGGCGACGTCGAGGTGATCCGTGATTACGAGAAGAACCTTCCCCCCGTCTGCGGGCACGGCGGCGAGCTGAACCAGGTATGGACCAACCTCATCGACAACGCCATAGACGCCGTCGACGGGAGAGGCCGCATCACGGTAAGGACCGCCAGCGAGAACGGCAGAGTCCTCGTAGAGATCGGCGACGACGGACCCGGCATCCCAGAGGAGGCGCGGGAGCGGATATTCGAGCCCTTCTACACGACGAAGGACGTGGGCAAGGGGACGGGACTCGGTCTGGACATTTCCCACCGCGTTGTCGTCGAAGACCACAGCGGCGACATCCGCGTCCTCTCAAGGCCCGGCGACACCCGCTTCCAGGTAAGGCTCCCCATTCTCCCGGAGGGCCGTCCATGACGTCGTTGGAGGACCTGCATAGAATACCCCTCTTCGAAGACGTCCCTGAAGAGGCGCTACAGGAGGTGCTGCGGCGGGGCCTTGAGAAGTTCGTCCCCGCAGGCGAGGTCAACGGCCGGGAAGGCGAGCCCGTCGACCACCTCTACGTCATACTCGAAGGAGAGCTCCGGATCACGAAACAGGCCACCGGCGGTGAGGTGGTCATAAACACCTACACGCCGGGCGACTTTTTCGCCGAGGTCCCGTTGCTGGCCGGCACACC